>JARFPR010000062.1 GCA_029288195.1 Gammaproteobacteria bacterium
CCGACTTGATCATGCTTTGCACCTGCTACTTCCCGACTACTCGCGTTCCAGGATTCAACAATGGATTCAGCAGGGACTGGTCACCGTTAACGATGAACTCTGTAAGCCCAGGCAAAAGGTTTACAGCGGTGACCTGGTCGACCTCGATGTTCCCGAGCAGGTAATAACTTCAGACCAGCCGCAGGCTATCAAGTTCGATATCCTTTACCAGGATGAAGATATTATCGTGGTGAACAAGCCGGCCAACCTGGTAGTGCATCCCGCTGCCGGGCATCACGATGGAACCCTGGTTAACGGGTTACTCGCGCACGATTCGCGGCTGGAACAATTGCCTCGCGCGGGTATCGTGCATCGTCTGGATAAGGATACTACCGGGGTGATGGTAGTCGCCCGTAACCTGACCGCGCATAGCTGGCTTATCGATCAATTGCAGCAGCGCCTGGTGAAACGTGAGTATGTGGCGCTAACCCAGGGTGTCGTTACCGCTGGGCGCAGCATCGAGACCGGCATCGGCAGACATCCCCAGAATCGTAAAAAAATGTCAGTACAGGCAGGCGGTAAATTAGCGATAACACATTTCCAGGTAGCGCGAAAATTCAATCACTATAGCTTGATAAAAATACAGCTCGAAACAGGACGTACTCATCAAATTCGGGTGCACATGGCGCATCTAAACTACCCGTTACTCGGGGATGGCGTTTATGGCGGACGGACGCGTATTCCGGCTGGAATTGACAACGCATTGCGACCTTTAATTCAGGACTTTAAACGACAGGCGTTGCATGCAGAGCGACTGAGTTTTGAGCATCCGCGCAGTCATGAGATGGTCAGCTTTGAAGCGCCGTTAGCGGAAGATTTCGAAAGCTTGCTCGAGGCACTGATACGCTATGATTGAGACCATTAAGCCAGGCTGGGTCACACCACCAGGTGTTTGTGCCTATACGACTACTCGTGCTGGGGGTGTTAGTGAGGCCCCATTCGACAGCTTGAACCTGGCATTGCATGTGGGTGATGATCCTGTTCATGTTGCACGAAATCGCGAGCTGTTGCAGCAGTTGAACCTGCCAGCCGAACCTTGCTGGATTAACCAGACCCATGGCACTCGTGCCGTCACGCTGGAGCTGGACAGTAGCCGTGATGCCGATGCCGCGATCACGCGACGACCCGGAGTCGTCGCGGTGGTGATGACAGCCGATTGCCTGCCGATTCTGCTTTGTAATCGTGATGGTAGCGAGGTCGCCGCGGTACATGCCGGCTGGCGTGGCCTGCAGGCGGGCGTCATTCAGGGCACGCTTGCCAGCATGGAGTCTCCCAGTGAGCAACTGCAGGCCTGGATCGGACCCGGCATTTCGCAGCACAATTTTGAAGTCGGTGGAGAGGTGCGTAGCGCCTTTATCGATTCGATACAGGATGCGGAATCCTGTTTTAAGGGGAATCGCAAGGGGCACTGGCTGTGTGATCTCGCAGGTCTTGCTGAGCGGGTATTGAAAGGGCTGGGTGTCGCTGATGTTTACCGTGATCCCGGTTGTAGTTACCGTGATGCCGAGCGTTTTTTTTCTTATCGCCGAAATGCGACCACGGGCCGCATGGCATCCTTGATCTGGATCAACTAATCCACGCGGTTTCGGGGTTGAAAAACCGGGCGTTAGTCTTATTTAACCCTAAAGATTTTAATGTTTAGAGGACTGATTCAATGCGTATGGATCGCTTGACCAGCAAATTCCAGGAAGCCCTGTCTGACGCGCAGTCAATTGCCGTTGGCCGCGATCACCAGTTTATAGAGCCGGTACACTTGATGATCGCTTTACTCGACCAGCAGGGGGGATCGGTACGGCCGTTGTTTTCACATGCGGGTGTCAATATAAACCTGCTTCGATCTCAATTGGGTGAAATGCTGGAAAAGCTGCCAGCCGTCGAAGGCACTGGCGGTGAGCTGCATATTTCAAACGCGCTCGGAAAATTACTCAATGTCACCGACAAGCTCGCTCAGGAGCGAAAAGACCAGTTTATCTCTAGCGAATTGTTTGTGCTGGCAGCGATGGAAGATAAAGGACCGCTAAGTGATTTATTAAAGTCCGCCGGTGCCAATAAGCAGACCCTCGCCGCGGCAGTAGATGCAATTCGAGGTGGGCAGTCGGTGAATGATGCTAATGCTGAAGACCAGCGCATGGCGCTGGAAAAGTACACCGTCGATTTAACCGAGCGTGCCGAGCAGGGTAAACTCGATCCAGTTATTGGTCGTGACGAGGAAATTCGACGCGCGATCCAGGTATTGCAGCGTCGCACCAAGAATAACCCGGTTTTAATCGGAGAACCCGGGGTTGGTAAGACGGCGATTGTCGAGGGACTTGCCCAGCGAATTATCAATGGTGAGGTTCCCGAGGGACTGAAACACAAACGCCTGTTGTCACTCGATATGGGTTCCCTGATAGCGGGTGCCAAGTTCCGGGGTGAATTTGAAGAACGCCTCAAGGCCGTGCTGCATGACCTCGGCAAGCAGGAGGGACAGATAATCCTGTTTATCGACGAATTGCACACCATGGTTGGTGCGGGAAAGGCGGAAGGTGCAATGGACGCTGGCAACATGCTGAAGCCAGCCCTGTCGCGTGGCGAACTGCACTGCATTGGCGCGACTACCCTGGATGAATACCGGCAATATCTCGAGAAAGATGCTGCGCTTGAACGACGCTTTCAGAAGGTGTTGGTACAGGAGCCGAGTGTCGAGGATACGATCGCTATATTGCGAGGCTTGAAAGAGCGCTACGAAGTTCATCATGGCGTGGATATAACTGATCCGGCGATAGTCGCCGCGGCGACCCTGTCTTACCGCTATATTGCGGATCGGCAGTTACCGGACAAGGCTATCGACCTGATTGACGAGGCGGCCAGCCGGATCCGTATGGAAATTGACTCCAAGCCGGAAGATATGGATCGTCTCGAAAGACGACTGATCCAGCTCAAGATCGAGCAGGAAGCGCTGAAAAAAGAAAGCGATTCTGCGAGCGTGAAACGACGCACGACCCTGGAAGACGAAATCGGAAAACTCGAGCGCGAGTATTCAGATCTGGATGAAGTCTGGAAGGCCGAAAAGGCAGCACTGCAAGGCGCCACTCATGTCAAAGAGGCGCTCGAGCGAGCACGGCTTGATCTCGAAACTGCACAGCGTGCGGGAGACCTCGCACGCATGTCGGAACTACAGTACGGCCGTATCCCGGAACTCGAAAAACAGCTCAACCTCGCGGTCAGTGCTGAAACGCAGGACATGAAGTTGCTGATTAACAAGGTTGGTGAAGAGGAAATCGCGTCGATTGTATCGAGGTGGACCGGTATTCCGGTATCCAAGATGCTTGGATCGGAACGGGAAAAACTGCTCAATATGGAAACTATGCTGGGACAGCGCGTTATCGGCCAGGGTGAAGCGGTGAAGGCCGTAGCGGACGCGATTCGACGCTCACGCGCGGGCCTTTCAGACCCGGCGCGTCCCAACGGTTCATTCCTGTTTCTGGGGCCCACCGGGGTTGGTAAGACCGAGTTAACCAAGGCCCTGACGAACTTCCTGTTCGATACCGAAGACGCAATGATTCGTATCGATATGTCGGAATTCATGGAAAAGCACAGTGTTGCACGCCTCGTGGGTGCTCCACCGGGATACGTTGGCTACGAAGAAGGTGGATATCTGACCGAGGCTGTGCGCCGCCGTCCCTACTCGGTGATCCTGCTGGATGAGATCGAGAAAGCACATCCGGATGTGTTTAATATTCTTTTACAGGTGCTTGATGATGGCAGGCTTACCGATGGTCAGGGGCGTACAGTTGACTTTCGTAACTGCGTCATCGTTATGACTTCGAATCTTGGTTCGACCGAAATTCAGGCCCTCGCCGGTGAACAAAACTACGATCAAATCAAGCTGGCGGTGATGGAGCAGGTTGCAAATCATTTCAGGCCCGAGTTCATTAATCGTATCGATGAGTCAGTAGTTTTCCATTCACTGACCCAGCAGCAAATACGCGCCATTGCCGAGATTCAGTTGCAGGCATTAACAGCACGCCTGAAAGAAAAGGATATCGGCATCTCCTTCAGCGATGCCGCGATGGATCTGCTCGGTGAACTTGGTTTCGACCCGGTATACGGTGCCCGTCCGTTGAAACGGGAGATTCAGCAGGCGATTGAAAACCCGGTTGCGATGTCGATATTAGCCGGAGAATTTGAAGCGGGTGATCAGATTTCAGTCGATATTGACGATGAACAGCATTTCAGTTTTACAAAACGGCGCTTGAACTGAAAATTGGTACAAGCAAAATAAGCTTAAGCTGACCTTTTTAGGGTGATTTGCGTCTATAATCCTGACTTAGAGGTATGTAGTTGCGCAGATTGAAGGCTAAATTATAAAAACATGGCGGTGTTAGGCTCAATTCTTTTTAAAAGAACCCTGAAACAATTCCTGAATTGTGATGATCTGGAGAGTGCTAAGGGCGCTGCGCTCGTTGAAAAACTGCGTCAGTCTTCCGGGGACTCGCTGGAGCAACTGATCCACATAATCCCGGAGACTTCAGGGGTTCATCAGGCAATGCTGACCGAGATTTGCCTGGAGAACGCTGAAGGTACTAACGAAGAGCTGTTTCTCAATAGTCTCGAAAACGATGCCACCAAGATTCGCTCGACAGCAGCATCGATACTTTCAAAGTCGGCGCAGATCAACCCCAGTAAACTGTTTAAAAAACTGCACGAATCTGATGTTTCCCAAACCGAGGTTATCGATATTCTTGCTTTTCAGCGCGAGCGTCTCAAGCCTGAGCAGATAATAACCAATGCACTCAAACTGGATAAGGGGCACGCCGAGCAGTTGCTCAAGCTGGCATCGGATTCGGTTGTTCCGCTTGACCTGGAAGTGCTGCACATTGATCCGGAATCGATTGGCAGTCCGTCGGTTAAGATAATGCTGTTGCGTTATTTTGGGCAGGTTGATCAGGCGCCAGTGGCCCAACAGATTGCAAAGTTTTTAGCGGATCAAAACAAGACCGTCGTGATCGAGGCGCTAAAGGCTTTCAAAAGCCTCCCGGTTAAATTTGATGCCTCGGTTTTGCTGCCTTATATCGAATCCATGTCCGAAGTGGAACGCGAGATGGCGATGGAAGTGTTGAAGGCACAGGCGGATGACAAGCTGGTACCCAGGCTAGCCCCCTGGACTTGCGGTAAATCGGAAGAAATTCGCCAAAAATTCGTCAGACTCTTCGTCAAGTACGTCACTCCGGAGGGCCTGGAAAAATTTCTGAAATTGCTTGAGAAACAGGAATGGTGGGGCAAGGAACAGTCTCTGAAGTGTTTGCAAAGATTTGGTAATGACAAGCTTTACATTGCGGCAGGGAGTTTGATTGAACACGAAAACGAATTTGTCCGGGAACAGGCGCAGCGGTTTGCCGCGCAAAATCTCGACCCTGCGGATATGGAGAAACTCTGGGAAAATGCCTTGCACGAAGACTGGCAGGTACGCGATGACGCGATTGCATCGATTGGTAGATCGAATAAACGCGAATCGATAGATATTCTGAAAAAGGTGATTGTAAAATGGCCTGAATCGGCACCTGCGGTGCTAAAAGCTGTGGGGGATCTCGGCTTTAGCAAAGGTCTTGAAATTGCATTTAACTGTCTACGTATGCCCGAGGCGCTAATACAAAGGGAAGCACTCGAAGCGGTCGGCAAGCTCACGAGCAAGCGCCACGCCAAGACCGTGCGTGACAAGTTAATGCAAAAAGTCCCGACACTGCAGGCCACGGTGCGCGATACCGCGGGCGAAGTCGTCAATCGATTAACTGAAGAATTCGGTTTGCCGCAACTCAATGTTGATCAGGCAACTTATTTCGATACCCGCCTGATCAAGTTTGAAGATACCCAGTCAGTCGAGCAGGGAACAAATCAGGCTCCGGCTGCCCCACCGCCGCAGCAAAACATAGAAGACTTCAAGCAGGGTGATTTGTGGCTCGATCGATACCGTATCGACAGGGAGATCGGGCGCGGTGCAATGGGGCGGGTTATGCTGGCCACGGACGAAATGGTAGGCGAGCCCCTGATATTGAAATTCATGCATCCCGAGCTAACCGCCGAAGAATCATCACGTGAAAGATTTCTGCGGGAAGTAAAGTACTCGCGCAAGGTGAGTCATCCGAATGTTATTCGTATCCACGATATGTTGTCCAAGGACAACCTCAGTGCAATATCGATGGAATACTTCGTTAGCAAGGGGATCGATGAGTACCTTAAAGATAAGAAGTTTTTTGAACCCGAGGAAGGGCTTGATATCCTGCTGCAGGTCGCTAACGGTATGGCAGCTGCGCATAATCAGGAAGTCATCCACCGCGACTTAAAGCCAAGCAATATCCTGATGGATGACGAGGGGCTGGTTAAAATCGTCGATTTCGGTATCGCCTCGGCCACATCACATGCCGACTCGACACTGACCAAGACCGGATCGATCATAGGAACGCCAGCTTACCTGTCGCCGGAACGTGCCAAGGGCCAGGATGCAGATCATCGCAGCGATATTTATGCGCTTGGCATCATCGCTTACGGGATGTTTACCGGTCAGCTTCCTTATACCGGGGAACCCATGTCGCTGCTGTTCCAGCACCTGGAAGGTAAGGCAATCCCGATTCATGAGCTCAAGGATGACCTGGATCCAGCTATCGGCAAGCTGGTTCAAAGTTTGATGGCGGTAGAACTGGAAGATCGGCTGCAAACCATGGAAGATGTCGCTGAAGCGATCAAGGAAGTACAGCAACAGATAAAATAAGTCACAGGTTTATAGCGTATGTCAATCCAGGCAAATATCGAAGATAAACTCGCCAGCGAATATGATGCCGATTTTCTGCAGGTCGAAAATGAAAGCCATCTGCATAATGTCGCACCGGGTTCGGAATCCCATTTCAAGGTCACCATCGTGAGCAACGCGTTTAAGGATCAGATGCTGATCAAGCGGCACCGCATGGTGAACAGTACCCTGCAACAGGAAATGCAGCAGATTCATGCATTGGCGTTGCATACGCTAACCCCGGAGGAATGGCAGCAACGGGCAGGTAAGGTCGCCGATTCCCCGAAATGTCGGGGTGGTGGTAAAAATCAATAACACGGGATCCTAAATCACTCCGTGTCCGCTCGGATTGGTGTTGTAAATCATCGATAACACGCGCATCAAGTCTATCCCAAGTTTTTCAGAAAGACTGTTTGCGCGTCTTATGTTTTTTGACATGTCGTGTACGGGTCCTGCTGTATGGATACCGAAGGCGATCGTATTTTCAAATCCTTGTACCGGCAGACACAAGGTTTGCCCGTTAAATACCAGGCGAAGATTGCGATAGAAGCGCTTGAAGTCATGCTCGCTATTGATTAACAGGTTGTAGGCGAGCGCGCCTCTCCGGGTAAGCAGGCGGTAAAGGTTATTAATACTCTCTTTTTCAATCAACCATGCGGGCGACCGTGAACCGTTAAAAATATCGACCAGGATCAGGTCATAACTTTGATCGCTATTAGAAATGAAGTGAGCTGCGTCGTCGTAAACATAGCGAAGTCCAGACTCTGCAGGTGGCAGGATTTTCTTTCGCAGCAACTGCTCGATGAGTGCGGCATCGATGTCGACGGCGGTAATGTTAGAACGCGGATAATGGTGTTTGAGGAAATGCAGTAACGAGCCGGCCGCGGTACCGAGCATCAAAATACGCTCGGGGACAGGGATGAAAAGTAGCACTGCCATCAGGTGCTCGAGATTCTTGAGTTCAAGTTGGTGGGGGTTTGCCAGATTAATCACACTTTGTAGCGCATTGTCGCCACTGCGAAATTCCAGCCGCCCCTGGCGGTTATAGACATCGATATTATTGTGGATCGTTTCAAGCTTGAAGTTTTTGATTTTTCGATCCATATTCATTACTGGGATTAATGACTGCCTGACTTAAGTACAATATGAAATTCACCAAACCATTACCCATTACCAAACTAAAAGCAACCAGTGTTCTCATGGCTGCCCGTTCCAGTGTTACGATGAAATTCACCAAACCATTATTGATTACCAAGCTAAAAGCAACCGGGGTTCACATGTGTTTGAGTCTCGCGGTGTTTATTTACCTGGCTTACCAGATTTATTACAACTGGTATCCACAACCCTATTTTTCAATCGACGGCGGTTGGCAGGGGATTCGGCTGGTGGCCGGGGTTGACCTGGTCCTGGGACCACTGCTTACCTTTTTGATATTTGACCTGAGCAAGAGCCGTAAAGAAATTTTGTTTGACCTGCTGACGATCGCGACGATCCAGTTTGCTGCGCTTGCTTACGGCGTCTATGCAACCTATAGCCAGCGGCCGGTAGCTATTGTCGTAATCGATGATTACGTATTAACGGCGCTAATGGAGCACTATGGCGGCAGCTTGAGTTCCGAGGGTGTACTGAAACAGTATAGCGATGAAAAACCGCCGATTATTTACGCTCATCTTGAGCAAACAATTGCGGCGTTCGACGAAGCAAACCGCAAAAAGAAGGAGGAAGGGATAGCCGAGCAGGCGCAGATCAATCTCTACCGGCCGCAATCAGAACTCAAATATGCCCTGCAGGAGCGGCAGGAACTGGCCAATAAGGAAATGGGTATCTACGAAGACACGGATAAATTCAATAATTGGCTGCAACAGAATGAAAAAACCCGGGAAGAGGTTTTGTTTGTGCGATTTACCGGCCGCTACGGTGCGGCATGGCTTGTATTTGACCTGGAGGGTAAATATCTGTCATATTTTTGATTAAATATCGTTTTACCGGCACCAGACCAGTATATCTGTGAGCTCTGATGTTGGAAATTGCACTAGACTATTATAAAATCCCGTGCCTTTTCGAATGAGTTGATTTGTTTTACGGATCGACTCACAGAATAGTTTACCGGAGGTATCGATGCCAATTTACGAGTATGTATGCAACGAGTGTGGGCATGATTTTGAAGCGCTGCAGAAAATGAGCGATGCGCCGCTGAGTGACTGCCCTGCCTGTAAAAAGAGTGCGTTGAAAAAGAAAATCTCTGCGCCTGGTTTCAGGTTGAGCGGTTCCGGTTGGTACGAAACTGATTTCAAATCCGGTAACCAAAAGAACTTGTCGAAAGGCGACAGTGATAAGAGTACCTCGGACAAGTCGTCGGAAAAATCTTCTGCAAAACCTGATGGCAAGAAAAAGGCGTCCAGCAAAGAGGCCGCGGCCTGAAAAATCTGTCCTGCAGTCGTGCAGGACGTTTCCTAATTTAAATCTACTCGGATCAATCAATATGCGCACGCATTATTGTGGTGAACTCAATCAACAACATATCGATGAAGTGGTCAGCGTTTGCGGCTGGGTCAATCGTCGCCGTGACCATGGCGGAGTTATTTTTGTTGATCTGCGCGATAAAAAAGGAATTCTGCAGGTTGTGTTTGATCCCGATGATGCCGACATGTTTGCCCAGGCCGAAACCCTGCGTAACGAGTTTGTACT
>JARFPR010000077.1 GCA_029288195.1 Gammaproteobacteria bacterium
GTTTAGTAATGTGAAGGGATATGGATTTGTTAATACGGACGAGGACGAGGACCAGGATATTTTCGCTCACTTCTCTGCCATCGAGATGGATGGATACAAGAAATTGACCTCGGGACAAAAAATAGAATTCGATATCGATGAAGGACCCAAGGGACTGCAAGCTCAAAAAATACGATCGATCAGTAGCTGACGCAATACCTCCTGCCCTGGTTGTCGACCTACCCTCCCGTCATTACCAGGTTTAATAATTCAGTGCTAGCTTTTAGCCTGGCTATTGATCGCCACGGCTGTTTCTATTCCCGCTCATTTATTCTCATGTATAATCCTGCGCTCAAAGAATTACATGAGATCAAGGGGATAAAATGAGTTACCAGCACATCAAAATACCCGCCGAAGGTCAGGCACTTAGCGCAAACGAAGATCTTAGTCTGAATATTCCGGATAATCCGATCATCCCCTTTATCGAGGGTGACGGTATCGGGGTCGATATTTCGCCGGTAATGATAAATGTCGTCGATGCTGCCGTAGAAAAGGCATACCAGGGGGCAAAGAAAATTTCGTGGATGGAGATTTACGCGGGCGAGAAGGCGACCTCGATCTACGGCGAAGATGAATGGCTGCCCGATGAATCCCTGTCCGCAATGCAGGATTATATCGTCTCGATTAAAGGCCCGCTAACCACACCCATTGGTGGCGGTATTCGCTCGTTGAATGTCTCCATTCGGCAACGCCTCGATTTGTACGCCTGCGTCAGGCCGGTACGTTATTTTAGTGGTATCGAGACGCCGTTGAAGCGTACTGAAGATACCAATATGACAATCTTTCGAGAAAATACCGAGGATATCTACGCCGGCATCGAATGGGAGTCCGGAAGCGCCGAGGCTAAAAAGGTGATTCAATTCCTGACAGAAGAAATGAATGTGACCAGTATCCGCTTTCCCGGGACCTCGGGGATTGGCGTAAAGCCGGTATCTTCCGAGGGCACCCGCCGACTGGTGCGCAAGGCACTGCAGTACGCGATCGATAATGACAGAAGTTCCGTCGCCCTGGTGCACAAGGGAAACATTATGAAATTCACCGAGGGTGCCTTCAGAAACTGGGGGTATGAACTTGCAGCCGAATTATACGATGCCAAGGAAATTGGAGCGGGTCCCTGGTGCGAGTTTACCAATCCCAGGACCGGGAACAAGATTACGGTTAAGGACGTAATTGCGGATAATTTTCTGCAACAGATTGTGACTCGCCCGAAGGAGTACGAAGTCATTGCAACCCTGAACCTGAATGGTGACTACATCTCCGACGCTCTTGCCGCACAGGTTGGTGGAATCGGAATTGCGCCGGGCGCTAATATTGCCGATACGGTGGGTGTGTTCGAAGCAACCCACGGCACCGCGCCGAAGTATACTGGCATGAACAAGGTCAATCCCGGTTCGATTATCCTGTCAGCAGAAATGATGCTGCGTTACCTGGGTTGGGTCGAGGCAGCCGACCGGGTAATCGCCGGTATGGAGGGCGCCATCAGCGCCAAACAGGTAACCTATGATCTTGCGCGTAACGAAGCCGACGCCACCGAGTTAAGCACATCGGATTTTGGTGACGCCGTAATCAATCACATGGGCTAGTGGCCTGTCCGGCTAGAGCACTAGGTTAGATCGGTTCGATGCAGGTCGTTATCCCGGATGATGCGGGCCGAGATTTCTTCAACCGACATCTCTGAGGTATTGATATACGGGATGTTATGTCGAAGGTACATATCCTCGACTGCGCGCAACTCGTAGCGACATTGTTCGCTCGATGAGTAGCGACTATTGGGTCGGCGTTCCTGTCGGATATTAACCAGTCGGTTCAGGTTAGTGGTGAGGCCATACAATCGATCTTTAAAAGGACGCAACGGCTTCGGGAGTTGCTCGAAATCCATGTCTTCCTCGGTTATGGGATAGTTCGCTGCCTTGATCCCGAATTGCAGTGCCAGGTAAAGGCAGCTCGGGGTTTTTCCCGAACGGGAAACGCCGACCAGGATAATATCGGCTTCGTCATAATTCTGGGTTTTACCACCATCGTCGTGCTGCATGGCGTAGTCGATGGCGTCAATACGTGACTCGTAAAGCGAAGGGTTAGCGGTCCGATGCGATTGCCCCGGCTGAAGATGCTGCGCCGCGAGTACTTTTTCCAGGCGCGGCAAGATGTCGCCGAAGGGGTCTATCACCAGGGCCTTGGTCTGATTGACTATTTTCATCAGATCCTCGTCACCCATCGTGCAAATTACAATTGGCAGCTGCTTTGCTGCGTTAATACTGGTATTGATTTCCTCGGCAACCGCATGAGCTTTCTCGAGGGTATCGATGAACGGGATAGTGCGCGTTTGAAACTTGTGATCGGGAAATTGCGCAAGCAGGCTTAGGCCGAGTGTTTCGGCCGTTATTGCGGTGCCGTTGGAAAGAAAAAAAACCTGGCGTATCGGTGATGGCATTTTACCGGTAGATCCCTCAATTGGCTTCGGTTTCATCTCGATATACTAGTATACTTCGCGCCTTACAAGTAACTTCGATTGTCTTACCGAGAGTATCCTTATGTCTGAAAATATTGTGCCGCTGGATCGGCTGGGTATGAATGATGTCCACCGGGTAGGAGGGAAAAACGCTTCACTGGGTGAAATGATAAGCAACCTGGGCAGTCTCGGGGTCGATGTCCCGGGAGGCTTTGCAACAACCGCCGAAGCGTTCAATGACTTTCTGGGCCAGGCCGGTATTCGTGACCGGATTCATGCAAAGCTCGACCAGCTTGATCATGATGATGTCAAGCAACTTGCGGCAGCTGGCAAGGAGATAAGGAGCTGGATTATTGACTCCGCCCTGCCCGCTCAATTACAGCAGGATATTACCCTGGCCTACCGGGAAATGGCCAACAACGGTACGGATGCAACCGTGGCGGTGCGCTCATCTGCAACCGCGGAAGACCTGCCGGATGCCTCTTTCGCGGGACAGCAGGAAACCTATTTGAATATCAGCGGAATCGATAACGTGCTGCACGCGATCAAGCTCGTGTTTGCCTCTCTGTTTAACGACCGTGCAATTTCCTACCGCTCTCACCAGGGATTCGAGCATGCCGATGTGTCGCTCTCGGCCGGAATTCAACGCATGGTGCGTAGCGATCTCGCCGCCAGCGGGGTTATGTTCAGTATCGACACGGAATCCGGTTTCGAGGACGTGGTGTTTATTACCAGCAGTTATGGCCTCGGAGAGACCGTGGTGCAAGGGGCCGTCAACCCGGACGAATTCTATGTTTACAAAAAGACCCTCGATGATGCCGAGCGCAGTATCCTGCAAAAAACACGTGGCAGTAAGATGATCAAGATGATCTATGCCAATGGTGATTCACCTGAAGCAGCCATCCAGACCGTCGATGTTGACGAGGCGCAGCGCGCCCAGTTTTCGATCAATGATGCGGAGATTACCGAGCTCGCAAAAATGGCTGTTACCATCGAGAAACACTATGGTCGGCCGATGGATATCGAATGGGCCAAAGACGGCGACAACGGCAAACTCTATATTGTCCAGGCTCGACCCGAAACGGTGCAATCGAGATCAGGCCAGGTTATCGAACGCTACCAGCTCAAGCAGCAATCGGACGTGCTGGTGAGCGGACGCGCGGTCGGAAATCGTATCGGTCAGGGTCAGGCAAAGGTGATAAACGACCTGTCGCAGATGGACCAGATCGAGAGCGGTGATGTACTGGTAACCGATATGACCGATCCTGACTGGGAGCCGATCATGAAAAAGGCCGCCGCGATTGTTACCAATCGAGGGGGACGCACTTGCCATGCCGCGATTATTGCGCGCGAACTGGGTATTCCCGCACTGGTAGGTACCGGCAGCTGTACCGAGGATATTCCGCACCAGAGCGATGTCACGGTAACCTGCGCCGAGGGTGATACCGGTTATGCCTACTCCGGATTACTGGAATTCGACTACCAACAGCACGAACTATCGAAGATGCCGAAAATCCCGGTCAAGGTATCCATGAATGTCGGCAATCCTGAACGCGCCTTCAGTTTTTCCAGGTTACCGCATTCGGGGATCGGGCTGGCTCGACTCGAATTCATAATCAGTAACAGCATCGGTATCCATCCCCGCGCATTACTCGAATTTGAGCGTATGGACAGCGAGTTACAGCAGGTTATTCAGCAGCGTATTAGCGGCTATGACGGCCCGGTAGAATACTATGTCGATAAATTGAGCGAGGGAATCGCGACCCTGGCGGCGGCGTTTGCACCAGAACGGGTCATCGTGCGCATGTCCGACTTCAAATCGAATGAATACGCGCACCTGTTGGGCGGGGATATTTTCGAACCCCATGAAGAGAACCCGATGCTGGGTTTTCGTGGAGCCTCGCGGTATATCAGCGATAATTTCAAACCCAGTTTCGAGCTCGAGTGCGAGGCGATAAAACGTGTGCGCAACGATATGAACCTGAAGAACCTGGAAATCATGATTCCGTTCGTACGCACACTCAAGGAAGCCGAAGCTGTGAATGCGTTGCTGCGTGAAAATGGCCTCGAGCGCGGGGTCGATGACTTCAAGGTCATCATGATGTGCGAGATTCCCTCCAACGTCATTCTTGCCAAGGAGTTCCTGGAATACTTTGACGGTTTTTCAATCGGCTCGAATGATTTGACGCAACTGACACTTGGACTCGACCGTGACTCCGGACTGGTAGCGACTGGATTCGACGAACGTGATCCCGCGGTGATGAAATTGTTACAACAGGCAATTGAAGCCTGCAAGTCTGCGGGTAAGTATGTTGGAATCTGTGGCCAGGGCCCATCGGATCACCCTGATCTCGCGGAATGGTTGCTGGAACAGGGCATCACCAGCATATCGCTCAATCCTGATTCCGTCATTGAAACCTGGTTGTTCATGGCAGAGCACTGCAAGTCTGACTGATTTATGGCTGAATATGTAGCTCTGGAACACGGCATCTATTGTGTTGATGCGCTTTATGTTCACCCCCAGGTGGCGTCAATCTACCTGCTCAGGGAAGGTGAGGAAGTTGCCATTATTGAAACTGGCACCTACCACTCGGTTAGCAACCTGTTGGCTACCCTGAAAGCATTGAACATCGCCAAATCCCAGGTCAAATATGTTATTCCGACGCACGTACACCTGGATCATGCCGGTGGTGCCAGTGAAATGATGAGGCATTTCAGCGACGCCAGCCTGGTCATCCATCCACGGGGTGCGGTGCACATGATCGATCCACAAAAACTTATCTCGGGCACGATTGGCGTCTACGGCGAAGAAAAATTCAAACAACTCTATGGCACTATCGAACCCATCGCCGAAGACCGCATTATCATTGCAGAGGACCTGGCCTGTTTCGAGTTAAGCAAGCGGGAGCTGCTATTTATCGATACGCCGGGCCATGCGCGTCATCACTTTTGTATTTATGACCAGGTCAGCGAAGGGGTCTTTAGCGGGGATACTTTCGGGGTCAGCTATGCCGCGATGAAACAACTCCGTCGCGGATTGGTTCCTAGCACCCCGCCCACCCAGTTTGATCCACAGCCGCTGCATGAATCCGTGACACGTATTATGAGCTTCAACCCGGCAAAACTGTACCTGACCCACTACGGGGAATTTACAAATCCGGCGGCACAGGTAACCAGTTTTCATCGCTGGATCGACGCTTATGTCGAGCTTTGTGAACAGGAGAATCCAGCACTCACCAGTGCTGATAAGGCTTTTGAAACCGCACTTGGCGAGATGATCCTGAGCGAGTTGGATGGTGGTGATGCCAACGGCGATATAGCACGTATCCTCAAGATCGATATCGGGCTCAATGCCCAGGGTCTTGCACATTGGTGGAGAAAAGAAATTGACAAATAATGTCTGGAAACCTAACACCACCGTTGCCTCGGTTTGTGAGCGCGATGGCAAGTACCTGTTGGTCAGGGAGAACGCCAGTGGTCGGATTGTCTATAATCAACCTGCCGGACACCTGGATCCCGGTGAAACCCTGGTCGAGGCCGTAATTCGGGAAACCCTGGAAGAAACCCGTTATCGGTTTACGCCGCAGTCCTTGCAGGGGATTTACCGGTTTCGCCCAGATCCTGCGAAGGATAAAACCTATCTTCGCTTCCTGTTTCGTGGTGAGGTTGGCGAGCGGGTTGAAGGTGAACTGGATCAGGGTATTATTGCCGCTGAGTGGCTGAGTTACGACGAAATCGTGGCCTGTAGAGCTCAACATCGAAGTCCGATGGTACTGCAGTGTATCGATGATTTTATCAATGGGCCCGGTTATCCACTGGACATTATCAGTAAGGTATTTGCATAAGCATGTTAGCGGTACGAATTTTGTTTTTACTCGTAGTTACGACGCCAGCGTTTGCCGCGCCCTACTTCGTGCAATGCTATGACTTCGGTTGCAAGACAACCCAGGAAATTCACTATAACGACGCACACTGGAACCAGGTCAGGGCCTTGTTTGCGAACGGTGTCGTCGATAGCTACTCGGAAAAACAGGCGATCAGGCGTGCTATTGCAACCATGGAGCGTATCAGTGGCGAATTATCCGGGGCCTATCTCGATAAAGCGGGAAATTATCCTGGGTCTGATATTTTCGGCCAGATGGACTGTATCGACGAATCAACCAATACCTTTCAGTACCTGCGTGCGCTGCAAGAGCTCGAACTGTTGAAATGGCATCGTGTCGATCTGAAGGTCCGGCGTATTGTCTGGATTCTAACCCATTGGACTGCGACCATAGTTGAAATTGACACTAACCAGAGATTCGCGGTCGACTCTTGGTACCGCGATAACGGTGAACTGCCCTTCATTCAACCGCTCGAAGACTGGAAACGCAAACGGGAGTTTCCGATCGCCTTCAACCCGGAACTTGCTGCAAACTGAATCAAACATGAGCTCGGCCTCTCCAGAAAAGATCATTGTCGGCATGTCTGGCGGCGTTGATTCATCGGTTTCTGCCTACTTGTTGTTACAACAGGGATACCGGGTTGAAGGCCTGTTCATGAAAAACTGGGAGGAAGACGACACCGAGGAATACTGTTCGGCAAGCGTGGATCTGGCGGATGCGCAACAGGTTTGCGATCGCCTCGATATAAAATTGCATACGGTTAATTTCTCTGGCGAGTACTGGGACAACGTATTCGAGCATTTTCTGAAAGAATACCAAATCGGGCGCACCCCGAATCCTGACATCATGTGCAACCGGGAAATCAAGTTCAAGGCGTTCCTGGATCACGCCCGGGTGCTTGGTGCGCAACGTATCGCAACCGGTCACTATGTGCGCACGCGCGACTGCGAAGGGTGTTACGAATTGCTGCGCGGCGTTGATGAAAACAAAGATCAGTCCTATTTTCTTTACGCGTTAAACCAACACCAGCTTGCACACGCACTATTTCCGATCGGAGAGTTGGACAAGTCGGAGGTGCGTGCAATCGCCAGACAGCAAGGCTTTGTCGTGCACGCAAAAAAAGACAGTACCGGGATCTGTTTCATCGGTGAGCGCAAGTTCAGGGATTTTCTACAGCGATTCATTCCAGCTCAACCGGGTGATATTGTCACCACCGACGGCACCCGGATTGGTGAGCACAGCGGCCTGATGTATTACACTATCGGGCAGCGCCAGGGACTCGGTATTGGCGGAATCGAACCGGGCAATGACGAGCCCTGGTACGTGGTCGATAAAGAGCTGGATAAAAATCGACTGGTTGTTGTCCAGGGGGTGGATAATCCGGCCTTGTTTCACTCGAAATGTCGCATCACCGATTTACACTGGATTTCAGGTGCTTCAATTCAATCTTCTGGGGAATGCAGTGCCAGGATTCGCTATCGACAGCAGGATACTCCCTGCCGGTTAATGGAGTCTGAAGGCGATACTGCTATTGTTGAATTCTCTAAACCACAACGCGCTATGACACCGGGACAGGCACTGGTTTTGTATAGCGGGCAGCAATGCCTGGGTGGTGGCACCATCGAGGGTGCCTACAACTCGTGACCCGGCTTGAAAATCAGACCCTGGCGCTGGCAGGAATGTTCCAGGCAGCCGTTATCGTAGACGAGATCGCGCTTCATGGGAGTTGTGACCCGGAGGCGTTCGACTGCTGTTTTAATAGCCTGTTTACCATTGATGCCGAAACAACGGAACAGGCTTTGGGCGATATAACTCATCTCGCTCGTGGTTTTGAGGCGCTTGGTGACTATCTCGGTGGCGAAAACCGCTCACCTGGCAAAAACATTGCTTATTACTTGTTATCGATACTGAAAATTGCGGTCCAGGTACTACGAGATCAAAATTTGTCGAATCAGCTGCTTCAGGGTTTGCGCAATATAGAAAGCAATGCCAGTGATTTTAATTTGAGTCGCGGCAGCGTTATCAACAAGATCGACGGTCTCTACCAGGAGTGCATCAGTTCGATGAGCCCGCGTATCATCGTGCGTGGCGAACAAAATTATCTGCGCAATAGCGACAATGCCGCCAGGATTAGAGTTTTGTTGCTGGCTGGGATACGTGCCGCGGTATTGTGGCAACAGCTGGGTGGTAATAAATGGACCCTGTTCTGGTCGCGTAAAAAATACATTAGTGCTGCCAGGCGATTTTTAAATCAAAGCTAGATTTTATGTTGAGAACGAATCTCACGCAGTAAGCCGGTGGCAGCGTCATCGATCATGTCAAACACCATGTCAAATCCATCGTTACCGAAATAGGGATCGGGAATTTCCTGCTGCTCAAACTTGTTTGAATATTCGAGCATTAAATGGACCCGGGCATTCGTTTCGTCGGGTTTGATCGCTAGCATATCGGCCACATTGGAGTGGTCCATACCGACCAGGTAATCAAATTCGAAGAAATCTTCTGTTGAAAATCGGCGCGCCTTTAGTTTTCCAAGGTCGACGCCCCGGGTCTTTGCGGTAGCCTGTGAACGCATGTCGGGGGGGCTGCCGATATGGTAGCTGTGGGTGCCTGCCGAGTCGACGAATATATTCGATCCCAGGCCAAGCTCATCGACCTTCGACTGAAATACGCCATGCGCGGTGGGTGAACGACAGATGTTACCCATGCAAACAAACAGGACTTTTACCGATTTTTCTAGTGACATTCTTATAATCCAATGTGAACAAGTGACATGAAATCTTAATCCCCAGGGTAATACTATTTGGTATAATGCACCGTAACGTATTCGGGGAGTAAATTGCGATGATGATAATACCAGAGATTCAAATTCAGGACGGAAAGGTAATTACGCGCGCCGCAATCGAAGGCGACGATATTATCCACGATATATCGCCCCGGCAAGCAGTGCAGAATTTCGTTGCAGATGGTGCGCAAATGCTGCAAATAGTCGATATTGATGCAGCGAGATCGAAACCTTCAAATAACACCGAGCTGATCAGGGAACTACTGAACGAAACCGATGTTCCGATCCAGGTAGCCGGTGGTATCAGAACCCTGACCCAGATTAACGACTGGTTCGAAGCGGGTGCGGCACGCGTTGTACTCGGTACTATCGCGATCACCGACTCGCCACTGGTGGTCGAGGCTGCGAGTCGACACCCGGGCGGAATAATCGTTCATCTCGCCACACGCGGCGGCTATGTCATGATCGATGGCTGGAAAACGCAAACTGCTTTCATGCCACAGGATTTGGTGCGGGACCTGCAGATGACCGGAATCGCAGGGATCGTACACAAGGGTACCGAGCGCCTGGACTCTGAAACTGACGAAGTCCTGGCGTTGACAGAGCAACTCAGTCATGACGTCTCGATCCCGATTTACACTAGCGGAACCGTGAGAACGCTCGACGATATCGCAAGGCAGCGATACTTGCCAAACATCAATGGTGCGATCGTCAGTCATGCACTGATAACAGGCGAAATAGCACTCAAGGATGCACTGCAAATTGCGGCGGAAAAAGAAACCAACCTGGAGCCTGATTCGATCACGCATAACGTCAACATGGGAATTCACCATGGCGTGAGAGCCTATCTCGCTGCCTATAACAGTTCGCAGGCGGCGCGGGTCTGGAATCTCGCGTTACGCGATATGATTACCGAAGATAATCCCTACATGGAGATATTAATTCCACAACATGACCTGGAATTTGATATCGAGAATCTTACCCAGCGGGAGTTGCAGGCCTGTTACGAGAATGAGCTCGATAAGGCCGATATCGTCATTGTAATTCTGGAAGGTGTGGAAGCCGAAGCCTGGACCGGCTTTGAGTGCGGCTTTGCCCGGGCGCGTGGCAAGTATATTTATGGGGTAACTTCTGACCAGGCCGTCAAGGGCCCTAGCCAGCAGCGTTTTGAAGCCATGTGCGACGAGCTAATCCACTTTTCCCCGGGTGACGAAGTTACCAAGACGCACGCGGAAATTTCGCATGCGCTTGCAACTCGAGTGATGGTGCAAAATCAATAAGGCCGGATACTGTTCTTTCCCGGTTTGACCGGGTAATAACAACTACGGAAACTGGATTCTGCAAGCGACACTAACCGTCAGGATTGACACACTTGTAAACGACGAAGGTCTGATGCCCTTCCTCGATCACAGTTAAAGGCACAATCGTGTCACCTCCCATACGCGCCGCGCTATTGCGCGCCATAATACGAAGTTCCTTCGCTACCGCATCTTCCGGTCTTTCAAGAATTACTTTCGCCGTTACCGAGTTGTTTGTCTTGCCAAGTTCACGGCAGGATTCTATTTCGTTCGGATCGAGTACCCGTACCTTTTCACCTCCCGTGGATAGTTTCAACGTGGAGCAGGCACTGAGCAGGATTGTCGCGGCAATGAGGGTTAGCTTTGTTTTCATCTCTGGTTATCTTCTCTTTTCTAGGATCAGGTACTGGATGCCCGGAAAATACTTTCGATCGAAGCATCCAGGACATTATTAAATTCATCGTCACTTTGCCGCGCACTCAGACCTTCGCTTAGTGCGCGTGAGAAGCTTGCGACCATTCCGTTTTGTCGGGCAAGTCGCTCATTGGCTTCTTCGCGGGCATAGCCGCCGGATAGCGCAACTACCTTGAGGACGTTAGGGTGATCTATACAGGTAGCGTAAAAATTGTCCTGTTCAGGCAGGGTCAGCTTGAGCATCACCAGTTGACCCTCTTCGAGCTGATCCAGGTGCTTTAACAGCGCTGTTTTCAACAATTCCTCGGCTGCCGCTTTTTGTGGACTGTTAATATCGACTTCGGGTTCGATGATTGGTACCAGTCCGGCCTTCATTATTTGTCGCCCGATTTCGAATTGCTGATCGACTACCGCATTAACCCCAACCGGATTGTCGGTTTTGATAACTGAACGCATCTTGGTACCGAATACGTTCTTTTGAGCCGCTTTTTGCAGTAATTCAGCCAGTTCGGGCATTGGTTTCATGATCTGGGCACCGTCCTGTTCATCGGCGAGTCCCTTGTCAACCTTCAGAAATGGAACCACATGTTTCACATTCCACAGGTAGTCGGCAGTCGCCTGTCCTTCTACTTCTCGATCCATGGTATTTTCAAATAGGATGGCGCCCATGATGCGATTGCCGCTAAAAGCGGAACTGGTCATGATCCTGGTACGCATTTGGTGAACGATAGTGAACATTTCATCGTCATTGTTGTAGGCGTCGGCATCGACACCGTAGTTTGCCAGGGCCTTCGGAGTACTGCCGCCGCTTTGATCCAGTGCGGCGATGAACCCGGGTTCGTTTCTGATCTTATCGAGTTGTTGGTTAAAATTGGTCACGGTATAGAAGTCTTCCGGTTTGAGTGGATAAAAAACAGGCTTTCACCATTGCGGTCGAAGTATAAACACAGTGATTTTTTAATACAATTGACTTAAGTCAGCCGGCCATCGAAATGAAACCGTCCAGTGCCTGAATTCGCGCAACCCAGTTCTCGATGGCGGGAAATTTCGATAGTTCAAACCCACCTTCCGGCGCGACGTGGGTATAAGCGAATAGCGAGATATCGGCGATGCTGCAGTTATCACCTACCAGGAAGCGGTTATTCTCAAGATGCTGTTCCATGAGACCCAGGGCGCGATAGCCCGCTTTCAGCCTGGCCTGGTATTCGTCTTTTCGATCTTCCGGCATGCCCTGGTAAAGCTTGATGAAACGAGCTACCGCTATTGAAGGTTCATGGCTATATTGCTCGAAAAACTGCCATTCAAGAACCCGGGTTTGCGCCAGCCGATCCTGCGGCCAGTATTGGCTGCCCTGTGCCAGGTAGTAAAGTATCGCGTTGGATTCAGTGAGAACGTCTCCCTCGACAGTTACACAAACCGGGATTTGACCGTTGGGATTCAGCGCCAGGAAATTTTCGCTGCGGGTGTCGCCCTTCAGGATATCGACAGGAATCCACTCGTGCTCGATTGCGAGCAACGCGCAGATAAGTTTCAGTTTGTAACAGTTACCGGAATAGACATCACCGTAAATTTTCATCGAAACGAGTATCTTGGCTAGTACTCGGTTTTGATATCACCCATGCGGCTGGACATCAAGGTATTTTTACCCAGTGATTTATCGAATACCGTCGAATAGGCCAATACTGCCTGCACATAATTGCGGGTTTCCTTGAAGGGAACGGTTTCCACCCACAGATCGGCCGACATGACGGAGTTCTTTGGCAGCCAGCGTTTCACATTCCTGGGTCCGGCGTTGTAAGCTGCTGCGGCCAGCGCGACATTATTATCGAACCGATTCATAACCGTTCTAAGGTAGTGAGTGCCCAGGCGAATATTGTTCTCGACATGCAGGATGTCCGACTTGCGCGGGCGCTTCATTCCCAGTGAACTGGCTACCCGACGTGCGGTGCCCGGCATTAGCTGCATCAACCCCAGTGCGCCGACTCTCGAGCGGGCAAGCGGATCAAACAGGCTCTCTCGACGCATGACGCCATAAATCAGCGAGGGATCGAGATCACGAGACTGGGCATGTGCAAACACCTGTTGTTTGTACGGCATCGGGAAACGCAGGCTGTAGTCGCTGCGGTGTGGGGTTTTTGCGACGGTACGGATTGCGCTATCGTGCCATTGCCATTTTGAAGCGAGTGTTGCAGCCTGTTTTATCTGGTTCTGATCGAGGTAGCGCAAGGCCTGGAACCATTCCCGCTTTGCATCGACCAGCCGATCCAGGTAAAAAAGTTCTCGTGCCCGTAACATGTGAGGATTGTCCGCCAGCATCGCTTCTTCATCGATTTGCACGGTGGAGGCATCTTCCTGGTTGATCTGGTATTCGCGCTTGAGTTTATCGGCTGCCAGGAAGCCATAGTAACTGCTTTTTTCGGATAATTGTTCAAGCAGCGAGAGCGATTCGACGAGTTGACCGTCGGCTTCCATAGAGCGGGACAACCAGTATTGCCATTCGTTTTCCTGTTGTAAATGCGATGGCATCCGATTGATCGTATCCTGTAATCCGTTCCAGTCATTACTACGCAACTGGATACGCGCCAGCCAGAGATAGGCCTGGTCATTCATGCTGGAGGGCTCGAGATTGGAAAGTAATGTTCGAGCTTCCGATTTATGTTGGTAAGCGGCCGACAAGGCAATACGCAACTGGACCTGGTTGCTTTGCTCCTCGGTAAAGGCAAAATGATCACGGTTCAAATTCCAGAATTCGAGTGCCTTCAGGCTGTCTTTGCGGGCGAGGCGATCTATAGCATGGACAATAATAGCGCGGTTATGGAGCGTGTCTTCGGCTTCGCCTAGTTTTTTAAGCTCTCGCTCGGGGCGTTGATGTGCCTGGTACCAGGTTTTGACAGTGGCCTGATCTTGTGGATTTAGTTGTTTGCTCAGGTAGCGCGCCAACTTGGGACGACGGGCCTTGAATGCCTTTTCGATGCGCAACCAGACTGCCTCCTCTGCCTGCTCGTAATTGGCGAGGAAATACTCAAATGCCGGGTCACATTGCGAAGGTTGCGAATAACCCCGTAACCAGACCTTGGCAATTTCGTCGTTTAATCCTTCGAGCTGGTTGAGATTCAATCTTGCCTGAAAAGCGAGACATCTCAGTCGCGTATTCTCCCGATCGTCAAAAAATTGCAGGTAGTTTTCCCAGTCCTGACGCTTTGCAAGTACCTTAAGCCATGCCGCGCGTGCATGGTAGGCGAAAGGAAATTCGGCATAGTGGTTAAGAAATGTATCGGCATGCGATACCTTAATTCGGCTGGCACCGCGTTTGAAGGCATCGTATTTGAGATAAGGTGTGGCAGGATAATCATCAAGTTGCTTCAGCAGGCGACTAAATAGAGTGATCTGGTTGCGCTGGAGCGCAGACGATGCGTCGCGAAACAACTGGCGTTGCTGCTCGATACTCTGCTTCGCCTGAAGCGATGAGCTGAATGCACAAAGGATCAGAGAAAGCAAAATTCCGCCATTTCTGACCCTGGTGCTAAATTTTAAATTTAACGATGCCATGGGCATGATAAATCCTTATATTTCATTAATTTAGATGAAATTTTAAAAGTAAAATATCAATTAAGCAAGCGTTTCAGCCAGGTTCTTCCTGTTGATTTCCAACGAGCTTGCCCGGATCGAGCAATTGCTTGAGCCTGGCTTCATCGATATCGGTCATTTCCGAAGCTACTTCAAGTATAGGTCGATTTTGCTCTAACGCGGCTTTAGCTATTTCGGCCGCCTTCTGATAGCCGATGATGGGATTCAACGCAGTTACCAAAATCGGGTTGAAGGCCAGGTTTTCAGCCATGCTTTTACTATTTACCGACATGGATTCGATAACGCTGACCAGGTGGCAAATCGCATTGCTTAGAATCTCAATGCTTTGCAGTAAGTTATAGGAAATTACCGGCAGCATGACATTTAACTGGAAGTTTCCTGACTGCGCCGCCAGTGCGATAGTGCTGTCGTTGCCGATGACCTGTGCTGACGCCATCAGCACGGCTTCGGGAATTACCGGGTTGACCTTGGCTGGCATTATCGAACTACCCGGTTGCAGCGCTTCCAACTGAATCTCGCCCAGGCCAGTCAGTGGTCCGGAGTTCATCCAGCGCAGGTCGTTGCAGATCTTGGTCAGCGAGGTCGCCATCACCCGCAGCTGACCGCTGACCTCCAGCGCAGTGTTTTGGGTACTCAGACCCTCGAACAGATTTTCCATCTGTTTAAACCGAATACCTGTCGTGAGATGGAGTTTTGCGCAAACCTGCTGGCCAAAATCGGGAGGCGTGTTTATACCGGTACCGACCGCGGTTCCACCAATGGCGAGTTGCTGCAGCCTGCTTAAGGCTGTTTGAACGCGGTAGCGATCGTTTTTAAGTTGTGACGCCCAGCCGGAAATCTCCTGGCCGAGAGATATTGGCATGGCGTCCATCAGGTGAGTGCGTCCGGTCTTGATCGTCTCGCGGTGTTGCTCGATACATTTTTCCAATGCGTTTTCCAGCATCTGCGAGGCCGGCAGCAATTGCTCATGGATCATTTCGGCAGCGGCAATATGGATTGCCGAGGGAAACACGTCATTAGAGCTTTGCCCCATATTGACATGGTCATTGGGATGTACCTGCAGAGTCGCGGTCGAGGCAAGCGATGCGATTACTTCGTTTACGTTCATATTACTACTGGTGCCCGACCCGGTCTGGAAAACGTCGATGCCAAACTGGTCCTCGTGCTTACCCGCGATGATCAGGTCCGCCGCCTGCGCAATCGCCCGGCCCCTGTCCTGGTCTATTTTGTCGAGATCGAGGTTGGTTTCGACACAGGCTTTTTTAACCAGCGCAAGTGCGCGTATCATCGCCTGTGGCAGTCGTAACGAGCTAATCTTGAAATTGTCGAGGGCACGCTGGGTCTGGGCCTGGTAGAGCGCGTCGGCGGGAATCTCCACTGTTCCCATACTATCGCTGACCTTGATTTTCTTTTTAGCCATAGAATGTCACGCCATATTTAAATGTCCCCTGATTGTAACACCGGACCCATAAATTTATGCGCCGGAAGCAAAAGATAATCCAGTTTAAAAACTACAAATGCGGCAACACAAAAGCATTTTAACTGGTCTATAATCCTTGGATATTGAACGATTAATGACACCATACTTACACTCTACCGAGGAGGTCATGATGGGTGGCGAAGACACAGTGGTACTAACCCCTGACGAAAAAGACAAAATCCTGCAGGATGTTCCTGAAGAGGAACAACAGGACGAAGAGGAAGAGGAAAGCTAGATAGCTGAAGCTTTTAAGCGGACAGGCAACGGATGGCCTTGGCAGTTCCCAGGTATTCTTTTACACCCAGCTGCTGGGTATGCAGCACATACAATCCTTCTGCGCCAACACTGGCGGCCTGCTTCTGCATTTTTCCAAGCATCGATTCGAGCGTGAAGTAGCCGCCGGTTACACGGATATGCGCCAGCGTTTCAAAGTTGCAACGCGGGCGATCGATATAATAAATAACGACCTCTTCCTTGCTGACACTTGCAGCTGGTTGGCCGATTACCAACGGTGGTTGGGCACAGCCGAGTGACAGTAAGCTTGATAACAGTAAAATCGGGATCAGGTAATTTTTCATTGCAGCCTCCGCGCTCTATATCGGCTGCATCGCTATAATCTTAATCGACCTGATGCCTAATAACCCCGACCAGTGTTTCGCAGAGTTGTTCCAGTTCCGTATCCGAAATTACGTAAGGCGGCATCAGGTAAACCAGTTTACCAAACGGGCGAACCCAGATACCGGCATCGACGAAGCGGGGAACAATCGATGCCATGTCGACTGGCGAGTTCATTTCGATAACACCAATTGCGCCCAGGCACCGTACCTCGGCGACCTGTGCCAGCGCCTCGCAAGGTGAAAGCAGCTCTGCCAATTTGTTCTCTAATTGTTGTATTCGCGTCTGCCACCCGGACTCCAGCAGTAGCTCGATACTCGCGTTGGCGACCGCACAGGCCAGAGGGTTTGCCATGTATGTCGGCCCGTGCATAAATACCCCCGGATTGCCATGATCGATCGTGCTGCTGATTTCGGTCGTGGTTAAGGTCGCCGCCAGGCTCAGGTAGCCGCCGGTGAGTGCTTTACCAACACACATGATATCGGGCGATATCGCGGCGTGTTCGCAGGCAAATAGTTTCCCGGTGCGCCCGAATCCGGTCGCGATTTCGTCCGCGATCATCAATACCCGGTAGTGATCGCATAACTCGCGCGCGCGCAGCAGGTAATCGGCCGAATAAAAATACATGCCCCCTGCCCCCTGTACGATCGGCTCAAGAATCAACGCGGCGATCTGGCCATGGTTTTGTTGCAGTAAATTTTCGAGTGCGCGTAAGTGGCTATCATCGCAGGTTTCACCATACCTGGATTTTGGCTGTTCGACATAAAATTGCTCGGTCAGGACGTCATTGAACAGGCTGTGCATGCCGGTTACGGGATCGCAAACCGACATTGCGCCCAGGGTGTCTCCATGATAACCGTTGCGCAATGTTGCGAAGCGCTGTTTACCGGGTTCACCTTTTGCATTCCAGTATTGAATAGCGAGCTTGAGCGCAACTTCTACCGCGACAGACCCCGAGTCCGAGATGAAGACCGACTGCAATGCCTGTGGCGTCAGTGTTACCAGTTTTTCAACCAGCCGAATCGCAGGCTCGTGGGTCAATCCACCAAACATCACGTGTGCGACCTGCTGCAGTTGCTGTTCCATCGCCTGGTTCAAACGCGGATGATTGTAGCCATGAATGGCACACCACCAGGAAGACATTCCATCAATTAACTTTTGGCCGTTTGAAAGATGCAGGTATACGCCCTCGGCTGACTCGACATGAAACACCGGGGACTTGCCATGCATCGGGCTATAAGGATGCCAGATGTGTTCATGATCAATCGCGATTTGCGCGCCGAGAGAAAGCTTCGTCATCGCTTCGATTCCAAAGAAAAAAGTAATTTATGGTTCATACTCATCTAACAGTGTTTACTCGCTTCTGATTCGATTCAGCTTTAAATAGTCGCCATATGGCCTTGATTCTAAAGGGAAAGTACTTAGAAGTGCTAGCCCATTAGTAATACCATCAGCTGTAGACAGAGGATGGCAGACGAAAGTATATGAAATGTCAGTTTGAAAGTATCATGCATTTTAAAAAGTGAACCGCTAAATTTAAAGCTAGGTGGTTTGCGGAACTGGTTTCCACCCTTGGTCATGGCTTTTCACCGCCTTGATAAATAATTCGACACCCTGAATTGCGCTGCGATATTCCAGGTAGGCGCGGTCTACCCTTTCGTCGATTTCGTTCAACTCTGCCTGGGCGATAATATCGCCCCGATCGAATTGTTGGTTGAGCAGATGCAGGGTCACCCCGAAGCTGGAAGCCCCCCGGGCAAGTTGCTGCTCGATGGGATTCGGCCCTCGGTAATCGGGTAATAGCGATGGGTGCAGGTTGAGTGCAGCCTTGCGGGGACTCGCAATCAAGGTTTCGCTAATCAGGTAGGGCCAACAGGCAACCAGTAGAAAATCGATTGACGTTTGTTGAACCAGGCGGGCACATTCAGATTGTCGAGCTGCGGGCGCGTAGTCGATTTCGATATCCTGGCCGAGTTCTAGAAATCGACGCCTGGGTGTGGCGATATCAATTTCAGTTCCGCGATCCGGCATTTTTTTTGCGGGCGGATATTCCGGCATGAATATTAAAGTTGGTAGAAAATGTTTCTCGCGCAGCGCCTGTAACACTTCACAGGAAAAATTAGCGCCGCTTGCGAGTAATGCAAAACGGCCCCGGGGCAGATCTTTTTCAGGGCTCATCATCACAGGGTTGAAGCTCGATAACGCCGGTTTCCGCCAGGGTGTCAATGAAGCCGAAGTGACGCATATCCTTGATTCGAAACGGATAGAGCACGCCATCGAGATGATCACATTCGTGCTGCACCACGCGTGCGTGAAAGCCCGATGCTTCACGATCGATTGCGTTACCGTACTGGTCGTAACCCCGGTATCGAATATCGCGAAATCGCGGCACGATACCGCGCATCCCGGGCACACTGAGGCAACCCTCCCAGCCATCCTCCTGGACTTCATTAAGCGGCGTGATGAGCGGATTAATCAGTACGGTTTGCGGAACCGGGGGAGCATCAGGGTAACGCGGATTAGTCTGGTATCCGAAAATAACCACGCGCTGCATGACGCCAATTTGCGGGGCTGCAAGCCCGGCCCCGTTTGCCTCTTCCATGGTTTCCCACATATCTTGCAACAGTGGCTCCAGGGTAGCAGTGTCTATAGGATCGACCTCGGCGGAAATTTCTAACAGTTGGGGGTCGCCCATTTTCAAGATGGTTCGTATTGCCACTTGTCTTACCGGTCATTGAGTCGGTTTGATTGTGCCAGATATCGGTGATATAACAAATCGGCCCACAGAGCGAGGAAACAGAATGGCAAAGACACCCCCGATCGAGCCGGTCAGCGGCACAGTGGTTCCGAGGTACGCCGGGCCTTCGACGTTTTGCCGTCTGCCGGAACTGCGTGACGTACCCTATTGCGATGTTGCGATACTCGGCATTCCTTTCGATTCAGGCACCAGTTACCGCCCGGGAGCTCGTTTCGGACCACAGGCGATACGCCAGGCCTCGCGCCATTTGCGCACAAATTTTCATCCAGCCTACGATACCGAACCCTTCAAGACGATACAGGTTGCCGATGCCGGGGATGTTGCCTGTAATCCTTACAATATCGAGGAGGCGATTGCACAGATCGAGGCCGCAGCCGATGAGCTGTTTCAAAAAGCACCGGTGATTATGAGCCTGGGTGGCGACCATACCATTGCGGTACCCTTGTTACGTTCGGTGAACAAAGTAGCAGGCCAGGTGGCGTTGGTGCATTTCGACGCACACCTCGATACCTGGGATACCTATTTTGGAGCGCCCTACACCCATGGCACCCCGTTCCGTCGTGCTGCCGAAGAGGGG
>JARFPR010000157.1 GCA_029288195.1 Gammaproteobacteria bacterium
GCGGCACTTAATATTGTCAAACAGCACGAACCGCTGGACGATGAGTTGCGTGCAGAAATTGCCTTTGCGTTCCAGCAGGCCGTTGTCGATACCCTGCGCATTAAATGCAAACGGGCGCTGGACGAGACCGGGTATCAGAGTCTCGTCATCGCCGGGGGGGTGGGCGCCAATCGACGCTTGCGTGAAGATCTCGAAAAACTGGGGAATGCGCAAAATGCCCGGGTTTACTTCCCGGCGCTGGAATACTGTACCGATAACGGTGCCATGATCGCTTATGCCGGGGCCTTGCGGCTGCTGCGTGGTCAGACTGATGACCTGGCTGGTGAGGTGTTGGCCCGCTGGTCGCTGGAGTCGCTGCCTGTCATTTAGGGCAAGGCAATACCCCAAAAATTTGTCATTGCCGACCTAACGAGGCCCGCTTACGCGGGGATGACTAAATATCGCGGCAATGACTCTATAGTAACGAGTATATAAGGAATCAATCAGGATTCGGAACCCTGGATCAGGCGCTGGATATTGCTTTTATGACGCCAGATAAGAATGGCCGAGATCGCGACGAAGACGATGCTGACCTGGAGGTCCTGCTCGCGCCAGTAGATCAACAGCGGCAAGGCGCAAAAAGAGACGATTGCGGCTAACGATGAAATCTTGAATACCCTGGCGAACAGGAGCCAGATAGTGATCAGAATTGCGCCGGCTATCCAGTTAAAACCAACCGTAGCGGCCATCGCCGTGGCAACGCCTTTGCCTCCCCGAAAGCGGAAGAATACCGGGAAACAGTGTCCGCTGAACGCGGCGAATGCGGTAAGCGCTACGACCAGCGGATCGGCCTCCAGCCCGCGTGCCAGCAGAACCGGGATCAGGCCTTTAAGGCAATCACCGACCAGGGTCAGGAAAGCCGCCTTTTTACCCGCGATGCGCAAAACGTTGGTGGCACCGGGATTGTTCGATCCCTCGCTGCGCGGGTCCTTGAATCCCATGATCTTGCTCAGCACTATTGCCGACGAAATCGACCCGAGCAAATAGGCGAATAGTATTATGGCGGCTGATTCCAGCATCGATGACAGGGTAGTAGTGTTGGCCAGACTCTAACAGATAAGGGGTGACCTTACAGCCTGCATCGATCTCATTTCACGGGCAACGTGGAAGCGGAGTTGTTGATAAAACATTGTCGTGCTCGCATTGGCATATTTGAGCCAACCCGATATGCCAGAATCGAGCGAATCAGGCGTTATTCGGCGTGGTTAGAGTTTTAAGGCAACAAATGCCTGATGTTGGTCCCTGGATTCGGTTAGAATCCTTGGCCGGTGGTATCGATACCCCGGTTTTTTCAAATTCGGCTGTCTTTGCTGCCCGCATTGATCGCTGAATATACCCGGTAACACTGAAAATAGTTCCAGGAGACTTTTTGGACCTGCTTAATCCACCCCGGCTGGATAAAAAATCGATAAAAAAATTCTTCAATCGTGCTGCTAAAAGCTACGAAAATGCCGCTATTTTGCACGAAGAAGTAGAAAATCGACTTTTAGAAAGGCTGCAGTATATACGTCACCATCCGGAGACAATTGTCGATATAGGCTGCGGCACGGGCAGGGGCGTGCGCGGTCTGCAAAAAGCCTATCCGCGAGCCCGGGTCTTTGCCGCAGATATCGCGTTTGAAATGCTGCTGCAGGCTCGTTCCAGGTTTCGATTACTATCGAAAAAACGCCTGGTTACGGCTGATATGGAGCACCTTCCGTTGGCCGGACAGAGATTCGACCTCGTGTTTTCGTCGTTGGCAATGCCATGGTGTAATGATGTCGGCGCAACAATGAAAGAGTTTGCCCGCATCACCCGGCCCGGTGGTTTACTGATGTTCTCCAGTTTCGGTCCCGGTACCCTTTATGAACTGGCCGATAGCTGGCAGATGATGGATTCTCACCCGCATGTTCACCAGTTTGTCGATATGCACGATGTCGGTGACGCCATGCTGGCAGCCGGTTTTGCCCAACCGGTCGTGGATGCCGAGACAATTCGACTGGAATATCGAGAATTTCAACCACTGCTGGATGATTTGCGCAATATCGGTGCCAATAACGCGGACCTCGGTCGCCGGCGGGGATTGATGACCCCGGCGCAGTTGCGCAAACTGGAAACCTGTTATCGTCAGCATGGATTCGAAGGCGATAAGTTTGTTGCGTCCTACGAGGTCGTTTACGGACACGCCTGGATTGATGCCCTTTAAACAATGAAGCTCAATGCGTAAGCATTGTAAAGTTGCCTCGGAAGGCCCATTTACTCGATTGCAGTCTGGCCGATGTCGATCAGGATGCTGTGGGGACGATACCGTGAGGTTGCAGCCAGCCCATATAGAATGAGAACACGATGAAGACGAAAGTCACGATGGAAAGGACGATTCGGACGGTCAGGAGCTTGACGGTTGCATCGGAGTTGGTGCGATCCTTGATAAGGCTGAACATACTCGCGCCGAGGCTCAGCACGATCAGCAGCAACAGGACAGCAATGATAATTTTTACGATGAGCATGGTAACTAAAAGGTATACGCTGGGAACTAGTGTACTGGATCACGAGTCTTTGTCGATATGATGATTGGTCGGCGAAGGTTTAAGCCAACGTGGTGGGCGATTGCGCTGACCGCAGGGGGCGTATCGCTATGTGTTGCCCTGGGGTTGTGGCAACTCGATCGCGCGGCACTTAAGGAGTCAATCGAATTAAAGTTCGAGCAACGGCTGGGTGAGCAGTACCAGGCCTTTTCGGCGGGTGATGCGCTCGATGATATTGAATACCGCAAGCTTTTGCTGCAGGGAGTTTACGATAATACCCGCCACTTGCTGGTCGATAATCAGCTGCATCGCGGCACTGCCGGTTACTACGTGTTAACCCCTTTAAAGCTCAACGACAGCGATGACCTGATTCTGGTAAACCGCGGCTGGGTGGCATGGGGTGAATCCCGTGAAGCATTGCCGTCGATCCCACCCGCGACGAGCGCCGGCGGCGTAGCGGGCATCGCAAACTATCCGAACGAACCGGCGTTACGCCTTGGCGGAATGAATTTATCTGAGCGCTGGCCCCGGCTAATTCCCTATATCGACATCGAGGCCCTGCAGTCGCAATTCTCGGGTCGCCTGTTGCCGGTGGTGCTATGGCTGGCACCCGAACAGAGCGGCGCCTTCGTGCGCGACTGGAACCCGGTCTGGATGAAGCCTGAAAAGAGCCGTGCCTATGCGACGCAGTGGTTCGCCTTCGCGTTGATCGCACTCGTGTTTTTTGTAATTTTAAACCTGCGGAAAATTGAATGAACCAGGAAGAACCGAAACGATTGTTATGGTACCGGATTAAGCTGCTTGCGCTGATCGCGGTATTCCTGTCGCCTTTTATCGGTGGATGGCTGGCGCTTTACGTGTTTGATATCAAGCCCAGTAGTGGCAACTACGGCATGCTGGTAGCGCCGGTGAAAAAACTGGATTGGCCGCTGCTGGAGACCCTCGACGGTCAACGACACGAGGGCGGATTCGGGCGTAAATGGACCTTCCTGTTATTCAGCGGCGAATCCTGCGATGAACAGTGTCGATCGAACCTGTATTATATGCGCCAGATCAGGACCTTGTTGGGACGTGACACCATGCGCCTGCAAAACGTGCTGATCAGCGCGCGACCGCTAAGCGAAAAAACAAAAATTTACCTGCAGGATTTTCCCAACCTGAAAGTGGTCGAAAACTATCGGGATACGAACCTGTACAGGCAGTTCTACCTCGAGGGTCATGGCGAGGTCGGCGAGGCTCCGCGCATGTACCTGGTAGATCCCGAGCAGAACCTGATGATGCATTATCCCGCCGAGAACGAACAGGACCGGGTACTAGAGGATATAAAGAAACTGATGAAGTTATCCCAGATCGGTTGAGTCTGTTATCATCGCGCGATTGAACCGCGGCAAGAATGCCTGTATAAAGCCGCTTTCTTAAAAAGCATCTTAATTCGCCGAAATTAAATGACAGCGCTCACACTTGATTCCTGCTCGCAATACTACAGGCTGACCAAGCCCAAGGTCGTCTACCTGATCGTGTTTACCGCGATGGTGGGAATGCTGCTGGCGGCGGATGGGGCAGTACCGCTGGATACTTTCGTATTCGGCTTGCTGGGTATTGGTCTCGCGGCTGCCTCGGGCGCGGCGATCAACCACGTGGTTGATGAACATATCGACCGAGTCATGGAGCGCACCCGCAATCGCCCATTGGTCAGCGGCGAGCTCGACCAAAAATCAGCGTTGATATTTGCATTGTCAATCGGCGCCCTTGGTATAGCCCTGCTGCTGTTGTTTATCAACCTGCTTACCGCGGTGTTAACCTTGTTTTCGTTGGTCGGGTATGCGTTGATTTATACCATGTACCTGAAGCGGGCGACACCGCAGAACATTGTGCTCGGAGGTGCCGCGGGGGCCGCACCGCCATTACTTGGCTGGACCGCTGTAACCGGAACTGTCGATACCGAGGCCCTGCTGTTATTCCTGATTATTTTCGTCTGGACGCCGCCGCATTTCTGGGCGCTCGCGATCCGTCGTCGCAAGGAATATGCCAAGGCCGACATTCCGATGCTGCCGGTAACCCATGGCGTCAATTTCACCAAGATCCAGATACTGCTCTATACCATTTTGCTGTTCGTGGTAACCATGATGCCGTTTATCGTGCAGATGAGCGGCCTGATATACCTTGCTGGGGCAATCGCCTTAGGGGTCGGATTTCTATATTACGCAATCAAACTGTATCGAGACCAGGAGCCCAACGTGATCGCAATGAAAACATTCGGCTACTCGATTTTCTACCTGAGTCTGTTGTTCGCTTTCCTGCTTGCGGATCACTACGCCCGCGTGTTCATACGCGGCTGGTTTCTCTAGTTACCGGTCAGGTGCATTACCAGCTGCACCACACCCACCAGCGTCAGCACAAACACGAGTCCAAACAGCAGTCCCATCCAGATAAAGTGGGACATCTTGCCGTGTTTGAAATCGCGTTCCCGATTGGCGCTGCTCTGCACGCCGAGAAATGCCGAGAAGGTACTTTTAAAAAGCTGTCCGAAACTTAAGTGAGTTTCGTTTTTAACCTGGCTGTCAGATTCGTTTTTCAAGGTCGATTCCGTCTTCAGTAATGTCGTAATTTAGTCTTGTAGTATCGGGGGCGAAATGTTGAAATAATGGACCAAGGGTACCACGCAAGAAGTAGGAATGGTCAATATCAGTAAAGTTGATTCAGGGGCTGCCTTTCGGATTGTGCTAGCCCCCAACTGCTCAATCACCTGGAAAGAACTGGTGATCTTCTATCTTTTTACCTGTGTCATCGCCATTGCTATTGGTCTGTTCTTCACCTTGCAGGGGATGTGGCTGGTGCTGCCTTTTTCCGGACTGGAAATGCTGGCCCTGGGTATCGGGCTCTACGTAACCTCGCGCAAGGTATATCGGAAGGAGGTTATCACGCTGGACCCGGATCGGATCAGGATCGAAAAAGGGGTGCAACGAGTCGCCCAGAGCTGGGAGTTCAAAACGCCCTGGGTACGGATTATCGATGAACCCCGGGATGCTCGCAACACGGCTCGCAAGCTTGCTATCGGCATGCACGGTGCGGTAGTTGAAGTGGGCAGTTTTCTGGCGAATTCGGAAAAGGATGAACTAGCCTTTCAGTTGAAAGACTGTATAATTCGCGTGTGATTAAGCGCCGTCTGAATGTCCAGATTCAGATGGCATTTTTGTGTTTAAATGCCGGCACACTTATCGTCGCAGCCATCAGTTTATCGGTAGTGTGGTCCAGGGAGTTGAGAATGATTTTTAACAAGTTTTACAAACGTTTCTCGGTGATCGCCGCGAGTCTGGTTGCGATGTTTCCGATGTCAGCAGCCCGTGCCGAATACGAGTTGAACATGACTCGGGGGGTTACCCCTATCAGCCAGGATCTCTACGGCTTGCATATGC
>JARFPR010000270.1 GCA_029288195.1 Gammaproteobacteria bacterium
GCGTGCGATAACACCGGGCGCTACTTTTTCGATCGGCTCGAACTGCTTGGCGTCGATCGCGCCCTTGCCGTCGATCGGCTCGCCCAGCGAGTTAACCACACGGCCGAGCATCTGCTCGCCCACCGGCACTTCGAGAATACGACCGGTACATTTGGCGGTATCGCCTTCAGAGATATGCTCGTAGTCACCGAGGATTACCGCACCCACCGAGTCACGCTCGAGGTTGAGCGCCATGCCGTAGGTGTTGCCCGGAAACTCGATCATCTCGCCCGACATAACATCGGCGAGGCCGTGAATGCGCGCAATGCCGTCCATCAGGCTGACAATGGTGCCCTCGGTTCTGGCTTCGGCTGAACTTTCAAAATTCTTGATGCGATCTTTAATAAGTTCGCTAATTTCTGACGGATTAAGTTGCATCGCGTTCTATCCCGTAATCATAAAAATCTGTTATTTGTTGACCGCAAGCGAAAGTTTTTCGATACGGCCACTGGCTGAACCATCGATTACCAGGTCGCCGGCGGTAATCACCGCGCCGGCAATCAGGCTGTCGTCGATATCAGTGGAAATACTAACCTTCTTGCCGAGCCGCCTGGCCATGCTGTCGGCGATATTCTGCTGCTGTTCGGCGCTGAGTTCATGAGCGCTGCGGACCTGCACTTCGATCTCGCCTTCGGCTTCCTTTTTCAGCACCGCAAACTGGGCGGCAATCGCTGGTAAGGCTGCGAGCCGGCTATTCTCGGCCAACAGGCGAATGCCATTGTCGAAATCATTATCGCTTTCGAGCCCGGCAGCGGTAACCACCGAGAGGAACAATTCGCCCAGCTCCCTGGGCAGTACTGCAGGCTGTTCGACAAAGGCCTTCATATCGGCGTCGGTGGCCACCGCCGCAGCCAGCAAAAGCCCCTGCTGCCATTGATCCAGCTTGTTTTCACTCTGCGCCAGTTCAAACATGGCCTTGGCGTAGGGTCGAGCTGCAGTATCGAAATCAGCCATAATCTAGCCCTTAAATCTGCGCGACCAGTTCATCGAGCACGTCGGCATGCGCCTTGGCATCGACTTCGCGCTTTAGAATCTGCTCGGCGCCTGCAAGCGCAATCACGGAGACCTCTTTACGCAAGTGCTCGCGCGCCGCGGTGACTTGCTGATCGACATCAGCAGTGGCGGCCACCTTGATCTTATCGGCTTCTTCGCGCGCACTATCCTTGGCTTCATCAACGATCTCGTTAGCCCGTTTCTGGGCCTGGTTGATGATTTCCTGTGCCTGCTGCTTGGCATCCTTCAAGCTGTCGCTGACTTTCGCCTGTGCTTCTTCGAGGTCCTGTTGACCACGTTGCGCTGCGGCCAGGCCTTCGGAAATACGGGCGTTACGCTCTTCCAGTGCAGCCATGAGTGGTGGCCATATATATTTCATGCAGAACCAGACAAAAACGATAAAAGTGATCGTTTGCCCTATTAGAGTCGCATTGAAATTCATATTGCTGTCCTCGCTTTAGTCAATGTCGGGTCTGTCGCGCTTAAGCAACCGCGAACATGACATACATAGCCAGACCAACCGCGATCATCGGTACCGCGTCGACCAGGCCCATAACGATGAAGAACTGGGTACGTAACATCGGGATCAGCTCCGGTTGGCGCGCGGCGCCTTCGAGAAAGCGTCCACCAAGTACACCGATACCTACAGCCGCACCGAGTGCGCCCAGGCCCATCATTAAAGCGCCAGCGATATATAACAAGGCTGATTCCATGATTGTCTCCTAATAATTTAGAGTGTTATTAATAATAAAGTTTAGTGATCTGTCTGCGACGCCATATCCAGATATACGATGGTCAGCGTCATGAAAATAAACGCCTGCAAGGTAATGATCAGGATATGAAAAATCGCCCAACCCAGTTGCAACAATCCACCCGAGACGAAGAGAAGCCCAAAACCACCGCTATACATCAGGGCTATCAGGATGAATATCATTTCACCCGCATACAGGTTGCCGAACAGACGCAGGGCAAGCGATACGGGTTTTGCAATTAATGTGACACCTTCAAGCACGAGGTTGATCGGCATCATGAATTTGGGGAAAGGATGAAAGGCCAGTTCGGCGAAGAAACCACCGGGTCCTTTCATCTTGACGCTGTAGTACAGTACCAGCACAAACACCGACAGCGACATGCCGAAGGTCACGTTTGGATCGGTGGTCGGCACGATCTTCAAATAGGGCACGCCCAGCAAGCTCGCGAGCCACGGAATATGATCGACCGCGATCAGGTCCATCAGGTTCATCAGGAATATCCAGACAAATATGGTCAACGCCAGCGGCGCTACCAGCGGATTCTTGCCGCTAAATGAACCGCGCACCGATTCATCGATGAACTCGATCATCATTTCGACAAAATTCTGCATTCCGGTCGGGGCGTCGGTAGAGGCTCTTTTTGCAGCACTGCGGAATATCCACAGGAACAAACAGCCGAGGCCCACTGAAAACAACATCGAATCGACGTTGATCGACCAGAAACCCATTTCCTTGATCTCGTCGGCACCGTGGGCGAAACCCCAGCTACCATCGGGATGCTGCCCGTAGACCAGGTTGGTCAGGTGATGCTTGATGTACTCGCTAGAATTTGCGTAGCTACCAGCCATATTCGATCAACTACCTTTAGTCACAATCGGTGCAAACCAGCCGGATACTTGAATTAATACAAATCCGGCAAACAATACCACAGGATCCCAGGGGTAACCCGAGGTGAATGCGAGCACCAGTATCGCGCTCATAATCACCCACTTCCCGATCTCGGATCGGTATGCGTAGCCCAACCACTGCGTCACATTATTATTATCCGTCTCGCGTAACATCCTGATACTGAAATACGTTTTCGGTACCAACGCTGCCACGCATCCCACCAGGGCAGACGGTATAAACGCTATATCCCAGAAGCTCGTGCCTATCAGGTAAGTAACCCCCAGAATGTATTGAAAAATCAGTATCCTTTTAATCTGATTTTTCATCGCTTTTTATGGGCACGATCCACGCTAGAGCACCCGTCCGAAAAAGCGGATGCCGAGTATAAACGAGTTAAACGCGAATAATCAATGACCCGACAAATATATTTATAAACTCAAATGTTCGAGGATTCCCTCGAGCTCAGCAGGACTGTGGAAGCTGATAACGAGTTGCCCGGAACCCTTTTTACCAGGCTTAATTTTAACACCCGCACCCAGCTTTTCGCTGATCTCGTTTTCCAGGCGCTTGATATCGGGATCCGGTGCCCCGGGTTTGGCTTTCACCTTCTTGTCCCCTGCCAACGTTTTTTTCACCAACAATTCGGTTTCGCGCACTGACAGGCCGCGATTGACCACTAACTTCGCAATATCAATCTGGTCGTGACGGATGAGCGCCAGCAGGGCTCGCGCATGCCCCATGTCAAGCAAGCCCCGATTGACCTGCTGTTTTACGGGCTCAGCAAGATCGAGCAGGCGCAACAGGTTGCTGACGGCAGCCCGTGAGCGTCCTACTGAATCTGCAACTTGTTGATGTGTAAGGTCAAATTCCTCGATCAGGCGTAAAAAGGCCTGCGCCTGTTCGAGCGGATTCAAATCTTCACGCTGGATATTTTCGATCAGGCCGATGGCTGCAGCCGTTTTCGAATCGAGTTCACGGATCACGGCCGGCACTTTTTGCAGACCGGCAAGCTGCGCGGCACGCCAGCGTCGTTCACCTGCCACCAGCTCGAAGTGACTACCCTCCGGACGTACCACGATAGGTTGCACGATGCCCTGGACGCGAATCGAGTCGGCCAGTTCCTGCAGCGACTCCTGGTCGAATACCTGTCTGGGTTGATACTTGCCGCGCTGAATGCGGTCTATATCGATTTCGGTCAGACCAACGGCATTATCTTCGCGCTGGTCCCGGGTGACTTCGTCGAGATCACCGATTAACGATCCGAGTCCTCTGCCTAAGCGCTTCTTTTTCATATTGGTCATTTGATCGTAATTATCATTATTTAAACAGCACCCGCAAAATGGTCTTTCTTGGCATCCCGCCGTATTACCTCTCCCGCCAGCGCCAGGTAAGCCATCGAGCCACGTGAATGCTTATTGTATTTCAAAATCGACTGGCCGTAACTCGGTGCCTCAGCGAGCGAAATGTTGCGTGGTATCACGGTGCGGTAAACGCGATCGCCAAAATGCTCGACCAGTTCGTTGGAAACATCGCTGGACAAATTATTTCGCGGATCATACATGGTACGCAGCAAACCCTCGAGCCGAATATCCGGATTGATACTAATTCGAATCTGTTCGATGGTATCGAGCAGCGAGGACAGGCCCTCAAGTGCATAGTACTCGCATTGCATCGGGATCATAATACCATCAGCAGCAACCAGTGCGTTGACCGTAAGCATGTTTAGTGAGGGCGGACAATCAATCAGGATGTAGTCGTAGTTGTCGTGCAGCGAGTCAAGCGCGAGGGTTAATTGCATTTCACGACCAATTTTGTTCATCAATTGTACTTCCGCCGCGGTCAGATCGGCGTTGGCCGGTAAAACATCGTATCCACACTCGCTCACATGCAGCACCTCTCCGGCACTGGCCTGGCCCAGCAGCACATCGCAGATACTGAGTCTCAAATTAATCTTATCGATCCCGCTACCCATCGTGGCGTTACCCTGCGGGTCCATATCGACCAGCAACACGCGCCGCTTGGTCGCTGCCAGCGCCGCGGCAAGATTGACCGTGGTCGTGGTTTTACCGACCCCGCCTTTTTGATTGGCAATGGTAATGATCCTGGTCATAGCGGATTAATCCTTACCAGGCTGCGGGTTTCACTGATGCCGGGCACTTTAATTTTTTCTTCCTCGAAAATGAATCGGGTAATATCCAGTTGCCGAACCTCTTCCTGCTTGAGCCCGGTTTTCATAGTGATCAACTGGGTTTTTGGCGCCAACAAATGGGCAACGCTGTCGCAGAATTCCGCCAGCGGAGCGTAGGCGCGACTGACAATGAAATCAAGTGAATCCGGCGCATGATAATCCTGAACCCGTGTCTGCACAACTTGTGCATTTTTCAATCCACAATGCGCAATCGCCTGGCGAATAAAACGTGTCTTGCGCGCATTGCTGTCAACTAGCACCCAAACGGCATCGGGCATTGCAATCGCAAGCGGTATGCCAGGCAATCCGGCACCACTACCAATATCAATCGCCTTGCGGCAATTGCCAAGCAATGGCAGGACCGAGAGGCTATCGAGCAAATGATAGCTCAGCATCCGGGACAAGCCGCGAATGGAGGTCAGGTTATAAACCTGGTTCCACTTTTCGAGTAACTGCAGGTACTCGAGCAATTGATCATACTGGGACTGTTGAAGCGTGATCCCCAGCGCCCCGGTGCCAGCGCGGAGCTCACCTGCGAGATTCATTCACGCCGTCTTTTTAGCCTGGTATTGATGCCGTTTCAGGTGCACCAATAATAAAGAAATTGCGGCCGGCGTAATCCCCGAAATCCGGCTTGCCTGGCCAATCGTGGACGGGCGATGCTGGGCCAGTTTCTGGCAAACCTCGTTAGATAGACCGCGTACCTCGGTATAATCGAGTTTTTCCGGCAACTCGGTTTGTTCATGCTGGCAGGCCTTATCGATCTCCAGCTGCTGACGATCGAGATAGCCTGAGTACTTGGCCTTGACCTCGGCCTGCGCGCGTACACCGGGCGGGAAGGATTCTGCATCCTCGACAAAAGGCATCAAATCACCAATCTCGATTTCGGGACGTTTCAGGATTTCAGCATATCGGTACTCGCGCGTTAGCGGATTTTGCAAAACCTTTTCCAGGGCGAGGGCGGCCTCGGTATCGGGCCGTAACCATTGTTCGCGCAATGACTGGTTCAAGCGTTCGAGTTGCTCGCGATACTGCTCGAAAGCCTGCCAGCGTTGATCTTCGACCAGGCCCAGCTGACGCCCCAACTCTGTCAGGCGCAGATCAGCATTGTCTTCACGCAGCATTAATCGGTACTCGGCGCGCGAGGTGAACATGCGGTAGGGCTCGTTGGTACCCCGCGTGATCAAATCGTCGACAAGCACCCCCAGGTAAGCCTCTGAGCGCTTCAGTCCAAGCGCCTCTTTACCCTGCACCCTGGCAGCGGCATTGGCACCCGCCATCAATCCCTGCGCAGCCGCTTCTTCATAACCGGTGGTACCGTTGATCTGCCCGGCGAAATAGAGACCTTCGATGAAGCGGGTCTCCAGCGTCGGGTGAAGGTCACGTGGATCAAAAAAATCGTACTCGATTGCATAACCGGGTCGCGTAATCCGGGCCTGTTCGAAACCGACCATGCTGTTAACAAACTGTTGCTGCACATCGAAAGGCAGGCTGGTGGAAATTCCGTTGGGGTAAACCTCGCCAAGCTTCAATCCCTCCGGTTCGACAAACACCTGGTGAGAATTTTTATCGGCGAAGCGCACGACTTTATCCTCGATCGACGGGCAATAGCGCGGACCGACGCCCTCGATGTCACCGCTGAACAGCGGTGATCGATGCAGACTTTCGCGAATAATATCGTGTGTTTTTGTGTTGGTATGGGTGATGTGGCAACAGATTTGCTCGGGATGCATATCGACACTACCCATGGTTGAAAATACCGGTAGCGGATTATCTCCGGGCTGTTCCTCGAGCCGCACATAGTCTATCGAGTTACGATCGATACGTGGCGGGGTACCTGTTTTCAAGCGCCCAATACGAAACGGGCGTGCCCGCAGACGTTCGGCGAGTGCAGTTGCGGGCGGGTCACCGGCACGTCCGCCGGCGTAATTGGAATCACCGATATGAATCTTGCCATCGAGAAAGGTACCCACCGTCAGTACCACGCAAGGTGCATAAAAATGCAGCCCCATTTGTGTCACCACGCCTTCAATAGCATCGCCATTTTCAAGCAGGTCGACCACGGGTTGCTGGAATATCGATAATCCCGGCTGATT
>JARFPR010000359.1 GCA_029288195.1 Gammaproteobacteria bacterium
ACGCGATTGCGCAAGATAATTTCGGCACCCTGCATCTGTGCCGCCCGGGCGTAGGCATGGGTGGTTCCCGACGGGTCGAGATGTCCATCCAGCGGATCGTAAAGCGCCCCGAGCACGCCATCAGTGTTGGTAATGGGGCTAAGCTTGCGAATCTCTTCAGGTGTTACCAGCTCGGTATCGAGACCCATGTGTCGATGCATCGCGCGCGCGGACTTTAGAAAGTCGAGACGTTCCGGAGATTCGGCCAGGGTTAGACCGCCAACGTGATGCAAACTGCAGGATTGACCGGTAATCTCCTCCAGTTCCCGGTAGAGGCGGATCGTGTAACCCTGCAGGGCAGCCATGTTGGTGTCGGCATTCAAGGTGTGAAATCCGCCCGCCGCATGCCAGGTAGAACCCGAGGTCAGTTCGGAGCGCTCGATCAGGACGACGTCTTTCCAGCCAAGCCTGGTTAAATGGTAGATAACGCTGCAACCGACGACGCCGCCGCCAATGACAACAACCTGAGCATGTGAACGCATGGCAATGCTCCTAATCTTTAAGCACGAGAAAAGTCGCGCAGCCGATACTGATTAACTGTTGCATTTTAACCCCATTGGTCGGCGTCATCGTGCGAGCTCCAGTTCACGTCGGCGCTCATTGGCATACTGTTCCAGCGATTCACGAATCGACGCGTTGATTTCGGGCTCCTCGTAATCCTCGAGGGCCTGGCGATAGACCTTGTTAGCGCGCTGATATGCGGTTTGCTCACCGTTTTCAGCCCAGGTCTCAAAGTTGCTCCAGTCCGAGACAATCGGCTCATAAAACGCGGTGGTGTAGTTCGCGATGGTATGAGCAGTGCCGAAAAAATGCCCCCCGTGCCCGGCCTCGGTGATGGCTTCCAGCGCCAGGCTCTTCTCGTCAACCTGCAGCGGCTTCAGGGTTTCTGCCATCATTTGCAGCATATCGATATCGATAATAAATTTTTCGAACGACGCGCACAGCCCGCCTTCGAGCCACCCCGCGGCGTGCTTGATGATCTGGGCATGCCCCATGACCGCGCCCCAGAGCGACATTTGCGATTCCCAGGCCGCCTGGGCGTCGACACAATTCGAGGCATTGGTATTGGACGATCGAAATGGCAGGTTATAGCGCCGTGCCAGTTGGCCGCTCGCCCACGCGGCGCGGGTATATTCAGGCGTACCGAAGGCGGGCGCCCCGCTGCGCATGTCGGCATTAGAGGTAAAGCCACCATAGACCATTGGCGCACCGGGTTTGACGATCTGTGACAGCGCGATAACGCCGAGCGCTTCGGCATTTTGTTGCGCCAGCGCACCCGCGATAGTAATTGGGCACATGGCGCCGGACAGCGTAAATGGTGTTACGATCGTTGGCTGCCCATTCTCAGCCATTTCAATCAGGCCATCGAGCATGGGACCGTCGACCCGCAATGGAGAATTGGTATTGACGACGGTAATAATGCTGGGTTCCGATTTCATTGTTTCGCGATCGACTCCGCGCGCTAATGCAGTCATCTCGATGCCGTCTTTAACGCGTCCTCCCCCAAGGCAATACAGCGAGAACGAGCGATCGGTCAGGGTCAAAGCCGCCAGCGTCGCGTCGAGGTGGCGGGTTTCGGGGTGGATATCGATCGGCTCGACCGGGTAACCGCTAAAGAAGTCGATCACGTCGTAACTGTGTCCGAGCCGAAGAAAGTTACAATAATCTTTGAAGTTTCCAGTGCGGCGCCCTCCTTCCAGGTCGGAGCTATTGGGCGCGCTGGCAACGGGAGTGAAATTCACCGCGTTCCTGCCAACCAGGCGATTTCGCTCGGAATTGCGCGCGTGCAGCGTGAACTCTGACGGTACCGTGGCAAGTCGTTGCATCAGCCGTTCGCGATCGATGTAGACCCGCTGCAGGTCCCAGTCAACGCGCGCACCATCCTGCTCGTAGAGCGCGAGCGCTGATTCGTTCAGAATCTCGAGCCCAATTTCTTCGAGGATACGCATCGAACCATCATGAATAAGATCCAGGGCCGCTTGATCGAGCGCCTCGATCGGCTGATAGGGATTAAATAGTTGCTCGGCCTTGGGTTTGACCACCTGATCCGGCGTGGCACTGCGTTTACGGGCTCTTCTGCGGCTCATTGAGGGCTCCTGTGATACAGCAGTCGATAGTATTTGAGAAACCCGAAGCCGTCTAGCCGGGAAAATCGGGTTATTTATAAGCAACTTCGCCGCTGGCAGTAAGCATCATCGAATCGTTAACCAGGTATCTGCTGAAAATTAAACTACCACGTTAAATAACGGTTGCCGGTAAGGGGCTACTAAATGAGGTGGGGGTATCCTGATCCTATAGCAAAATTCTCCAGCTCGATTATCGGTTGGTAGTCTTCCAGTGTCACTGGTTCGAATCCGTGCAGGTGAAGCCTGTTGCGAATCGTTTCAGGGGTATCTGCAAGTGCCTGATTCATATTTTCAACCAGCAGCTCCAAATCGGCATCGTCAATACCTGGTCTCGGAAGCACCAAAGGCAGGCCACAGGTCTTTACGCTGAAACCAATGCTACGCACCTTTTCAACCAGTTCCGGCCAATGATCCTGGATCAGCTGGTAACTGACACAATCGATTGCAGCGACATCCGCGGTCCCGTCAGCCACCGCCTCCAGGCTATGCAGATGACTGCCGGTTTGAACTACCCTGGAAAAGAATGGGCCGGATGGTTTGTACCTTGCAATCGCGTACCTGAGTACGTTCATCCCGCTATTTGAATCCGCGGCATTCATCGCGGCGGCTTTTCCCCGGCACTCATCAAGTGCTTCGACAGGCGAATTCGCGGCAACGATGAAACGACTCGAATACAGTTTTCCGTCGGCTCCAGGTACGTCAAACACGGGTACGCAAAACGGAATAACCTGGTCCTTTAAATGCTTCATCAACGGATAGCCACAGGTATGACCGAAAAATAATCCTGGATCTCGCAGCAGTGCCTGTTCTGAATCAAAGCGCAATTCGATCGCTTGCTTACTACTGGCATCAAGCAGTTCGCTAAAGCAGGCAAACAGCTGTTGCCACGCCCCTGCCAGGTCGTCACTAAACGCATACATGCCACAAGCGATAAATTTTTTATTTCTATTATTCACGGAATACAAAATAACCGGCAACAGGGACAAACTCCAGTCAGATTTGGCTTTCTCCCCTGGTATGGATTGTAGAAGCCGTATATTTGCCACGAAAACCACTACCTTTAACGGGTACTCAAGTTTTTCCACCAACAGCCGATAGGACTGCCATACATTAATATGTCCATAAAATTCTGAATTTTCACGGGAATATACAGATGCAGAACAATACGACAACACTCGACCATTCGGTTTTGAAACGTATCAGAAACCTGGCGTTATTCAACGACAAGCAGCTCAACAGCCTGGCCGCCAGGCTTGAACCAAAAATGGCCGCGCCGAAGCAGCGCATAATCGGCCTGGGTGACCTGGGTGATTACAGCCTGTACCTGTTGAGCGGCGAAGCCATCAGTCGTGACGGCGACGGAAACGAACGCAAGATGGGTTCACAAAGCGATGATGACCTGGAGCCGATCGCACATATCCGCCCGAGTCTTTATGAAATCGAGACGGTCTCACCTACGAAATACCTGGAGATCCCCAACGACCTGTTAACCGAGTTGTCCTTGGTTGAGGAGCCGGAAACTAGCGAAATGGAAGTCGAAATAATTGAGCAATCGGAGGCCGCTAATCAACTGACCATCAGTCTCTGTACCGATATCAGCAGCGGCAATATTTCGCTGCCGACATTGCCGGATGTCGTACAAAAAATCCAAAAGGTATTTGCCGACGACAACTATGATGTAGCCAAGGTTACCGGGCTTATCCAGTCTGATCCTTCGATAACTGCCAAGTTGCTGAAAACGGCCAACAGCGCCTTATATCGTGGCAGCGAGCCTATCGAGACCCTGCAACAAGCGATCGTACGCATGGGGATGGATGTAATTAAAAAGCAGATCATGATTTACGCGGCTACTGAATTGTTCGAGTCCAAATCAAACAGTATGCAAAATCGCATGCAGTCGTTGTGGAAGAATTGTCGCAAACTGTCCGCTTACAGCCGGCTGCTTGCCAGCAGGTCGGGAAGCTTCGATCCTGAAATGGCCCAGATGGCAGGATTGATAAGCGACCTGGGGATAATCGCAATATTGGATTACGCGCAGTCGCACAGCGATCTTTATGGCGACGATGATGCGCTCGATCAAACCATTCGGTCTCTGCATTCCCAGATCAACGGAATGTTGCTCTACCAATGGAGCCTGGGTGATGAGCTCGTTACTGTCGGTGAAGAGTCTCGTAAATGGTTTCGCAACCATCGCGACGAAGCCGACCTGTGTGACCTGGTGCTGGTAGCTCGCTATTACAGTCTCCTCGGAACAGCTTCAGAAAAGACTTTGCCAGCGCTTTCAAAAATGCCGGCTTTTCTTAAGCTACAGCTGGACTTCAGTGCAGAAGAAAGTGACAGCTTTATCGAAGAGTCCAAGGCTGAAGTCGAGGCAGTCGAAAGTATGCTTGGATCGATTTAAAGGAGTCGTTTTACAACACCATTGCAATGCCCTGGACGGTGTCGAATTAGACTGCAACAGTATTCGATATTTTGCTTTAAATAGAATATTAAGGATAAAAATGCTGGAACCTCTACTAAAACAGGCAGGCGAGTTACCTTCACTTCCCGAGGTCTATATCAGGGTAACTGAACTTCTGGAGACCGATAGTTCAACCGGAATAAAAATTGGAGAAGCGGTTCAGTCCGATCCCGCATTAACCGCCAGAATCCTGAAACTGATCAACAGCGCCTACTACGGATTGCAAAATCCGGTTACCTCCATCCCCCAGGCCGTAACCTTACTGGGTCGCCAGCAGTTACGACAAGTACTGGTGGGTTCCGTATTAGCCGGCGTTTTTAAAGATTTTGACATCACCGAGTTTCCGCTAAGGGACTTCTGGCAACATAGTATAAAAACCGCGATTATCGGCAGGCAACTGGCGATGCAAAATGCTTGTGTCATCGACCACGAGGCTTTCTTCACGGCCGGGCTGTTGCATGATATTGGATGGCTGGTAATCGCCAAGGTAAATCCGGGTTCTTATATCCAGATCACCGAACTTGCAAGAACTGAAAACAAGGATGTCATCCAGGTCGAAACCGAGAAATTAGGTGTCTCGCATATCGATGTCGGGGTTGCATTACTGGATAAATGGGGCATTCCAGGTCTGATTACCCAATGCGTTAAAAGACACCACGATAACGATCACAATGGGCAAATAGCGGTTGAAACCAGCATTGTATATTTAGCGAATAAATTGAGCCGGCTTGACCTGAGTAATATCGATGAAGAAGAAGAGGAAGAAGATGTGGTAGCGGGTATTCTGTCGACAATTCCGAACTGGGAAAAATCGAAGTGCACATCGGAGCAAATTGCCATCGCCTGCCGCCTGGCTGACGAACAGTGGTTCGAAGTGATGGAGTCTCTCGGAATGGTTGACCTCGATATCGATGAAGATTTAGAGGAAACCTACCTGTTCCAGACCGATATTGCGAGACAGTAATAATATTGTCGTAACTCCTTATCCTCCCGCAGCACATAAGCGAATAACAAGAAAAACATCGCCACTGACAGCAAAGCCTCCTGAAGCATTATGAAAGTATGGTGTTATTTTGCCGTTTCGGTCGCACAAGATAGCCGTCGGCTAGCAATAATTTCTAATCAGGGGCGTGCAATTCAAGTGTCCCGTTACTGGCTTTTTTACAGAAAGTTTCTGTAGAAAACGCTCTCGAAACAACAATTCAGCCATTAAACATTTAACCCATACGGGGGATGTCGCCATACTAATGCCTTGTTATCCTTTTCTGGTATTAATGCGGATTCACCTGATTGAAAATGAGGCCATGGCTGGCCGATACAGTTTAGGCAGATTCAAAATAGATGAACGATGAAATTACTTTACCGGGTATAGGAAGAACCGATAGCACTGATGCTACTGACAATAGCCTGATTACTGATTTTACGCAGGTAGTCAGCTGTGTCGTCGGTAAAGATCGGGCCGAACGCAAACAGCAGAAAATACGAGATGAACTTGTTCGGCAATACTTTGGTGCTGATCACAGTGAGGCTTCCTCTTTGAAGTCCTCTTTTAAAAAGCTATTCAGGCTAAACTAGAACCTGATCCGGTCCTGGATCATTGACTTGACTCCATTCTGCCCTCCTCGGCCGATACCACCGCAGACTTCGTTACTGCTAAAACAGTCCTGCACCGCATGCAGAAACCGATTCGAGGTTGTCGCTGTTAGAGGGCATGACTAGTTGATCCCCTGACAAATCGTAATCACTAATTGACAAAAAATCTTCCAACATGGAGAGTGTGTCCAGACAGATTCGGGCAGAGGTTTTTTGGAGATTACACATGCGTACTTATGAAATAGTATCAGACGGCGGTGTCGATGCGCTTGCCCTGAACGAAAGGCAGTCACCAGAACCAGGGGCGAATGAAATACTGGTTAGCATCCGAGCCTCATCCATAAATTATCGTGATCTCTCGACAATTGAAGACCCCGTTTCACGAGGTATCGAGTACCCGCTGATCCCGAATTCTGACGGCGCCGGCGAGGTCATCGGTGTCGGTACAGAAGTCTCCCGGTTCGAAATCGGAGACCGGGTTGCCGGGTGTTTCTTCCAGAACTGGTCTGACGGGTGCATATCAGCTGAAGCCATGGGGAGCGCAATGGGTGGTTCGGTTGATGGTGTCCTCTCCGAACAGGTGGTGCTTAACGAAGCCGGTGCGGTGCACATTCCCGCCCATATGTCATTTGAAGAAGCATCGACACTTCCTTGTGCCGGGTTAACTGCCTGGAACTGCCTGGTTGAACAAGGTGGTCTGAAGGCAGGCAATACGGCACTATTTCTTGGCACTGGTGGAGTATCAATCGTCGGTTTGCAGATTGCAAAAATGATGGGCGCGCGGGCACTAGTTACGTCATCCAGTGATGAAAAATTGAGCCGTGCCAGGGAGCTGGGCGCAGATGAATTGATCAACTATCGCCAGAACCCTGCCTGGGAAGAACAAGTTCTCGAAATGACCAATGGCAACGGTGTCGATGTGACCATCGAAACCGGCGGTGGCGGGACCCTGGAGAAAACAATGGAGGCTACCCGGATCGGCGGTACCATCAGTTTGATCGGAGTCCTGACAGGCGGCACGATTAATCCCACCACCGTGATGCGAAAATCAATTCGCCTGCAAGGTGTCTATGTTGGTAACCGCCGGATGTTCGAGGACATGAACGCGGCCTTCGCTCAAAACAAGATACACCCGGTTGTTGACCGGGTATTCGATTTTGAAGATGCACGCT
>JARFPR010000415.1 GCA_029288195.1 Gammaproteobacteria bacterium
ACCGCGGGACGACAGTGCTTACCAGGGCAGGGAGAAGGTTTTGACGTTGGTATAGGAGTTCATCGCTTCGATCACGCCTTCCTTGTAGCCGAGGCCGGAATCCTTGATGCCACCGAATGGTGACATCTCGATACGGTAGCCAGGCACTTCCCAGATGTTGACGGTTCCAGTCTCGAGCTCGTTAATGAAGCGGATGATGTCATCCATGCGATTGGTGCAGACCCCTGACGACAACCCGAACGCGGTCGAATTGGCGACCTCGATGGCGTGGTCGATATCGCGCACGCGGATTATCGGGATTGGCGGGCCAAAGGTTTCTTCGCGCACCAGCTCGCAGTCAAAGGGCACGTGATCGAGCACGGTCGGTGAATAAACCGCACCCTTGCGGTCATTGCCGTAAAGCAGCGTGGCGCCTTTTTCGATTGCGTCGTTGACGCGATTCTGGAACAGGATTGCGGCGTCCTCGTTGATCACGGTACCGACATCGGTCTCCGGATCCATCGGGTCGCCGTATTTCAATTTTGCCGCTTTTTCAGCCACCAGCGCGGCGAATTCGTCGGCGACCGAATCGATGCACAACACGCGTTTGACCGCGGTGCAACGCTGCCCGGAATTCTTGGTGCCACCGGCGACGGCGAGTTCGGCTGCCTTGTCGAGATCGGCATCGTCCATGACGATTAACGGCGCATTACCACCGAGCTCGAGGATGGTGCGTCGGTAACCGGCGGTTTCGGCGATGTACTTGCCGACCGGAACGCTGCCGGTGAATGAAATAAGGTCGATATTTTTATTGGTCAGCATCTCGTCGCCCATGTCTTCGGGCAAACCGGTGACGATCGACAGCATTTCCGGCGGCAACCCGGCTTCGTAACAAATGTCCGCCAGCACCAGTGCGGTCAGCGGCGTTTGCTCGGTCGGTTTACCGACCATGCAGTTATTGGTCGCGATCGACGGTGCAATCTTGTGCGAAATCATGTTGAGCGGGTGGTTGAACGGCGTGATGGCCGAAATTGCACCGAGTAGCGGATCGCGCTGGGTAAAAATCTTGCGCTGCTTGCCGTGCGGCGTCAGGTCGCAGGAAAATACCTGGCTGTCGTCGTTGATACACAGCTGCCCCGCCAGGCTGTAGACATCGAAGGCGCGGCCAGCTTCGTAGAGACTGTCTTTTTTACTGAGGCCGCATTCGGCGGTAATCAAATCGGAAAGCTCGTGCTTGCGCTCGACAATGATCTCGGCGATGCGCATCAGGATCTGTTGGCGCTCGTAGCGCGTCAGTTTCGGCTTGTAATTAGCCGCAATCTCAAACGCCCCGGCAATCTGTGCGCGACTGGCGCGCGGCACGGTGCCGACGACTTCGCCATTGTAGGGATTGAGAACCTCAATATTTTTACCGGTGTCGCCATCGATCAGTTCACCGGCGATGCGCATTTTTTCGTGTCTGACAGTCATATCTGATTTCCGAGTTAGTTGGCCTGCTCAGTGGCGCGCGTAATTGAGCGCGACGTTGAAGGCATCGTAGTTGTGCAACTGGCGCCCCTGGTCGAGCCCGCTCACCGGCTGGCTGATGATCAGTGGGACCACCTGCTCGGTGACCCCGCCGTGCGAGCGCAGCGGCACCTCGAGTCCCGACAGGTCGTGGCGCGCGGCGGTGGTGCCGATGACGACATGCTTGCCCGAGACCAGGATCAGGTC
>JARFPR010000462.1 GCA_029288195.1 Gammaproteobacteria bacterium
GATCTCGATACCACGCAGATCATGAACTGTTCGAAAATGGTTTCGGGCATAACAGGTTTCACGGTGCAGCCGAATAAGGCCATTGTCGGTGCCAATGCATTCGCGCATGAATCCGGCATCCACCAGGATGGCGTTCTGAAATCACGCGAGACTTACGAAATCATGCGTGCCCAGGATGTTGGCTGGACGACTAACAAGCTGGTTCTCGGCAAGCATTCAGGCCGCAGTGCCTTTAAATCTCGCATGTCGGAACTGAATATCGAGTTCGCTTCAGAGGAAGAACTTAACGAGGTGTTTACCCGATTCAAGACCCTGGCGGACAAGAAGCACGATATCTTTGATGAAGACCTGTTAGCACTGGTTAACGAGGCCGCCTTCGAAACCGAAAACGAAACCGTCAAACTGGTGAGCCTCAGGGTTTGCTGCGAAACCGGTGAAGTTCCCTGTGCCACGATGACGCTTAATATCGATGGTACCGAGCAGCAGGCCGAGGCCAATGGTGATGGACCGGTGGATGCGTGTTTCAAGGCAATCGAAAAGTTAACCGAAACCGGCGTCAATCTGCAGCTTTATTCGGTCAACGCGATTACCACCGGAACCGACTCCCAGGGCGAGGTTACCGTCAGGGTTGAGAAAGACGGACGGGTTATCAATGGCCAGGGTGCGGATACGGATATCGTCATAGCCTCGGCAAAGTCCTATATCAATGCCTTGAACAAGGTAATCAACAGTGCCGATCGCACCCACCCCCAACTGGGAGATGTGTAAACGGCGATGTTAACCGAGCGGCAACAGCACTGCCTTAAGGGAATCGGCATTCAGGCATGGAGTGAACGTGCTGCCGGTCCCGACAACAGGCCTGCAACCGGGCCTGTTGTCGAGATTGCTCGCGAACCTGTACCGCAAGCAGCAGAAATTCCTGTCGATAGCTCGCCGCAGCAAGTTGCCGCGGAAAATCCTGTTGTCAGGACCCCTGCTCCGACGAGTTTCGATTCCTGGGATTCGCTCATCGATGCCATTCAGGGTTGCAAGGCCTGTGAGCTCGTCGATAACTGTACTCAGAAAGTACCCGGAGTCGGTGATCGACAGGCTGATTTATTGATCGTTGGTGAAGGCCCCGGACACGATGAAGACCTTCGTGGCGAACCTTTCGTTGGACGCTCGGGGCAACTGTTAGACCGGATGCTGGCCGCAATCGGTATTGCGCGAGAACAGGTCTACATAACCAATATCGTCAAATGCCGCCCGCCCGACAATCGTGACCCGAAGCAGGATGAAGCACAACAATGCCGCGCCTACCTGGAAGCGCAAATAGAGCAGATTTCACCAAAAGTTATCCTCTCGGTGGGCCGTGTATCCGCCCATAATCTGCTCGGCAGCAATCAACCGGTTGGCAAGCTGATTCAGCAAATGCATAAACTGCCAGGAACCGAAATTCCGCTTAAAGTCACCTACCATCCGGCCTACCTGTTACGTAACCCTTCAGCCAAGGCCATCGCCTGGCAGGACTTAAAACTGCTACATCAAATGCTGCAATGAAAGATTCCGAGTTGTGGTTTCGGCGCATGACCCTCGCCGACATAAGATGGGTCATGAAGGTCGAACGCGAGGTATACCAGTTTCCCTGGACTGATAAAATCTTCAACGATTGTATTCGCGTCGGCTACGACTGCTGGCTGGCATTGCAACAGCAAAACATAGTCGGCCACGCAGTCATCAGCGTTACCGCGGGAGAGAGCCACATGCTCAACCTGTCGATTGCCAGGAAACACCAACGCAAGGGCTATGGCAGGCAGTTTATCGAGTTCCTGATCGATGAGGCCCGCGAGAGGAATGCACAAACCATGTTACTCGAAGTGCGTCCCAGTAATACCGCCGCGATAAATTGCTATAATTCGGCGGGCTTTAACGAAATTGGATGCCGCAAAGACTACTACCCGGCGTCCGAAGGTCGCGAGGATGCCCTGCTGTTTGCGAGGCAAATTTCACAGCTGGTCGACGTGCACAACAGCGAGCCACCCTTTCTGGTTAATTAGGAAATTATAGATCTCAGATAATGACGAAATGCGTCGACGCCGCACCTTTGCGATTATTTCGCACCCGGACGCCGGCAAGACAACCGTTACCGAGAAGCTGCTATTGTTCGGCAAGGCGATCCAGATGGCGGGAACCGTGAAGAGCCGCAAGGCTTCCCGGCACGCCACTTCTGACTGGATGGAGCTCGAAAAGCAGCGCGGCATTTCGGTCACTTCGTCGGTCATGCAGTTCCCCTATCGCGACATCATTATCAACCTCCTCGATACCCCCGGCCACGAGGATTTTTCAGAAGACACTTATCGAACCCTGACCGCGGTTGATTCCGCCCTTATGGTCATTGACTGCGCCAAGGGGGTCGAGGCACGCACCATCAAACTGATGGAAGTCTGCCGGCTGCGCGATACGCCAATAATCACTTTCATTAACAAGCTCGATCGCGAAGGTCGTGATCCGATCGACTTGCTGGACGAAGTTGAGGACGTGCTCAAGATTCGATGCGCGCCGATCACCTGGCCCATCGGTATGGGAAAAAATCTGAAGGGCGTTTTTCATTTGCTCAACGACTCGGTGCACCTGTTTTCGGCGAGTGATGCGGAAAAAATATCATCCGGTGAAGTCATAGAGGGCCTTGATAATCCGCGAATTGACGACGTACTGGGCGAGATGGCAGACGAGTTGCGCGAAGAAATCGAATTGGTGCGCGGTGCGTCCAGTGAATTCGATCTGGATAGTTACCTGAAAGGAGAATTAACCCCGGTCTTTTTTGGTTCGGCTATCAACAATTTTGGCATGGCTGAGCTGCTCGATGCCTTCAAAGAGTATGCTCCGCATCCCACGGCACGCCCCGCCAGGAGCCGAAATGTCGCCGCCGAGGAAGACAAGCTCACCGGGTTCGTGTTCAAGATCCAGGCAAACATGGACAAGCAGCATCGTGACCGGATTGCCTTTATGCGTATCTGTTCCGGAAAATACACGCGCGGCATGAAAGTCAGGCATGTTCGTATCGGCAAGGATATGAAAATTCCGGACGCGCTGACCTTTTTTGCCGCGGACCGTGGTCACGTCGAGGAAGCCTATACTGGCGATATCATCGGCATCCACAATCATGGCACCATTCGTATCGGTGACAGCTTCAGCCAGGGCGAGCAGCTTGCTTTCACCGGCATCCCCAATTTCGCGCCCGAGTTATTCAGGCGTGCCCAGTTGAAAGACCCGCTTAAAATGAAAGCCCTGCTCAAAGGGCTGACCCAATTATGCGAGGAAGGCGCAACCCAGTTATTCAGGCCGATTGCTAACAACGACCTGATTCTCGGCGCGGTCGGAGTGCTCCAGTTCGATGTGGTCGCCCATCGCCTCAAGGACGAGTATGGTGTCGACTGCCAGTTTGAAGCGGTTAATGTTAATACCGCACGCTGGATATCCTCTGGCGACGATAAGAAACTCGAGGAATTTAAAAGTAAGATGCGCAACAACCTGGCCCTCGATCACGCCGGCGATCTTGCCTACGTCGCCCCATCGCGAGTCAACCTGACGATGACGCAAGAGCGCTGGCCCGAGATCGAATTTCTTGCAACACGAGAGCACGGCGACTATGAAACAGACTAGGTGGCTCGTTGTTGCCGGTGGTATTGTTGTTTTCGCTACCAGTCATTGCGCCATGGCGGCTGCGGGTTTCGCAACGCGAGACCTCAATCCCATATTGCAACCCATCTATTTACCTACGCTGGCACCGGTCAAGGAAGACAACGGTTGGCTACTCGCTCACAGTCTTTACATAACCAACACGCTCCAGGATAAAAGCAAGAGCGGCGAGAGTCTCGTTATCGATGCGGAAAACTATCGCTACGAACTTGGCCTCAGTTACCGCAAGGACAACTGGTTGACCCAGGTAAACATTCCTTTCATGGCTAACACGGGCGGTGAACTCGATGG
>JARFPR010000003.1 GCA_029288195.1 Gammaproteobacteria bacterium
GCGCGCCAGTCGATTTCCCGGTAAACAACCTTGAACAGGTAGACGCTGGCAATAAAATCCACCACCAGGATTTTCGATACGATGCTATAGGGCGTAAAAAACAGGGTCAGAATTGCGAGGATAAAAGCAGGGCCACCGAAACCGGTGAATCCGCGGATCAAGCCGGCGCCGAAGGCGACGATGGCTACAATTGCCATGCCCGGCTCGCCACTTAAACTGATATTGAGGAAATCCACCTGACTTTATCTTTAAAAATTGAAGCGATCGCGCAGGCTGTAAATAGCCAGGCCGGCTCGAACATACTGGCGGCGTAAAAACGCGAGTGGAAATCTGGGCGGTCTGCCGCGAATGATGGCGGGTAGGTGCGTTGGCGAAACGCTGTTTCCGGAATTTTTCCCCGCCATCCATCTGGCCAGTTCCCGCCCGCTCCAGGTAGCGCTGTTGACCCCGTTACCGTGGTAGCCGTAAGCAAAGAAAACTGATTTATCCTCGGGCATCCTGCCGATCGATGGTCGTAAATTCAACGCCATGCAAACCAGTCCACGCCATTGGTGGGTGTACTCGATACCCGCAAATTGCGGCCACATTCGTGTAATTGATTGCTTGAGTTGACTAAAGGTTTGCTCGGCCCCCGCCGGGTCACCGATGTGATTGGCGCGGCCACCCAGCATAAAACGCCCGTCTTTCAGCAGGCGATAGTAGAAAAACATATGCTTCGAGTTAATCGTCGGATTTTCGGTATGCCAGCCTTTTTGCTGTAATTCGGACGCACTCATCGGCCGGGTGACGACAATGGCACTTTGCACGGGTAATGGCCTGCCTTTAACACCGTGATGCAAGTGCTCGGGCATGAAGCCATTACCGGTCAGAATAACCCGTTTGGCGTGCAGGCTGCCGCTGGCGGTTTCGAGCAGATGGCCGCCATCTTCCTGCTTGCGCCAGTGTACAACCTCGCTGTACGCGTGGATTCGAGCACCCCTGCGTTCTGTGGCAGCAGCAAGCCCATGGGCATAGCGTAACGGATGAAGTGCAAACGAAGGCCTGAGTGCTATAGCGCCGTGTTGATGCGGTGAGTCGTAGCCGATCTCGCGGAACTCGTCCTGACTATGGACGGTGACGTCGAGGCCTAGCAGCGTCTGCTCGAGTTCTGCCTGTTTTTGCAGGTCGACGAAATGGTCAGGGCTGTCAGCAACGATGAACTCGCAGTCACCCTGTGGCAGGTAGTCAATATTTTCATCCTCGCCCAGCGCGCGCACGAGGTTTACCGCTTCTGCCTGGCTTTGATGGAAGCCGCGGGTTTGCTCGACGCCGAACCGCTTCAACTGGGACTTCAATGAGACCTTGGTGCCACCCATGGTGCAAAAGCCTCCGTTGCGTCCCGAAGCGCCCCAGCCAATGTGCCCAGCTTCGAGCAGGCATACATCGACGCTGAAATCGCGCGCCAGGTGCAAAGCCGCTGAAAGTCCGGTATAGCCGCCGCCGATGATCGCGACATCACAACTTTGCGTTCCTGAGAGCGGTTCGCCTTTCAATTTCGAGGAGCCCGCAGTTGCCTCCCAGTACGACGGTTGTACCTGGTCAAACTGGTAAAGGCTGGGATGAAACAGCGTCTTCATTTTACTTTTTTCTGGTAAACATAAAGTTGGCGGTGACTCCCGCGACCAGTCCCCAAAAAGCTGCGCCGATTCCGAACAGGCTGATTCCCGATGCGGTTACCACAAAGGTGATCACCGCTGCCTCGCGTGAGGCGCTATCGGATACAGCAGTATAGAGGCTGTTGGCTATTGTGGATAGCAGAGCCAGCCCGGCGAGTGCGAGCACGAACTCGACTGGAAAGGCAGCAAATAACGCCGCGATAGCACTGCCGAAAATGCCTAGCAGGAGATAAAAAATCCCGGTACTAAAACCGGCGATATAGCGTTTACTGCTATCGACGTGCGCTTCAGGGCTGGTGCAGATGGCGGCGGTTATTGCGGCGAGGTTGATAGCAAAACCGCCAAAAGGCGCGAGTATCAGCGTTGCGATCCCGGTCCAGCTAATCATGGGTGAGATTGGAGCCGCGTAGCCCGCGGTGCGCAAGACTGCAATCCCGGGAATATTCTGTGACACCATGGTGACCACGAATAGCGGAATGCCAACTCCTATGATTGCCGTGAGCGAGAACTCGGGAATGACTAATTGGGGCGCATTAATCGCCGGTGTGAAGCTGGAAAAATCAAGCAGGCCCCGAAATTGACAGACTAATAAACCGGCGATCAGAACAAGCAAAATAGTGTAACGCGGGATTATCTTCCTCGCGACCAGGTAAACCACAAACATTACCAGTACCAATCCAAATTGAGACTCAAGCGACAGAAAAGCATCGATTCCAAACTTGAACAAAACTCCGGCGAGCATACCGGCAGCGAGCGGAATGGGTATCCGATCCATTACTTTTTCGAACCAGCCGGTAATTCCCGACAGGGTTATTAATACGGCAGAAAATACGAAGGCCCCGATTGCTTCGGGCAGGCTGATGCCTTGCAGCGAAGTCACCAGTAACGCGGCCCCAGGAGTCGACCAGGCAGTGATGATGGGCATTTTATAACGCCACGACAGGCCGAGGGTAGTAAGACCCAGGCCGATGCCCAGTGCCATCATCCACGAGCCGATTTGATCGGTGCTTGCGCCGGCGGCCTTGGCCGCCTGAAAAACGATGACCGCAGAACTACTGTAGCCAATCAGTACCGAGGCGAAGCCCGCCGACAGCGCGGGCAGATGAAAGTATTGCCTGAATGACAGGCGAGCAGAATTTGCCATATTATTATTTTGCGCGAAACGCGAGTACGACCCCGACCATGATAATCGATGAGGCCAGCATAAAGATCAACGATAAGTTCTCCGCCAGAATAAGCCAGGCCAGGATAACGCCGGACACCGGCTGCAGAAACTGAAACAGGCCGACGCGCGCAATGCCGCCGGTGCCCAGTGCCCAGTACCAGAGAATGTAAGCCACGATAGTGACCCCGATAGCCTGGTACAGTAGTCCCGACCAGGCATAGCTTCCCGCGCTTTGTAGACTGGTGCTATCGATCACCAGGGGTGCCACCGGCAACAACATAATGGCAAACAGGCCCACGCCCCAGAAGGTGGTGCCCCGGGCCGAGTAACCGGTGCGTTGCAGGCGTGCACCGGCGACATACCCCAGCGATGCGAACAGGGTTGAGAGCCATACCAGCAGGTCACCTGCGATACTGGCGGATGCGTTACCGGCATCCGGTTCGTAGAGCAGCAACGCTTCGCCTGCGAACGCGATGGTGCAACCAAGCCACCAGGTGATTCGGGGTTTTTTCCGGTCCCATGCCATTGCGATGGCGCCGGTCAGAACCGGCAACATTGCCAGAATCATGGTTGCATGATTGGCCGTGGTCTGGCTTACACCAAAGGTGAACAGCAAGGGAAAGCCGATAAATCCGCAGCCACCCGATAACAGTAGCAACGATCTTTGTTGAATCGATGCGGGTAGCTTTATACGCAGGGCGAATGCAAGTGGTATGGCGATAAAGCCGCCGATCACGGTACGCATTATGGAGACGTCGAGGGGACTGATTGCTGAAACCGCCACCTTGGTCGCGATCGCAGAACCACCGAATATTACGACCGCTCCCAGCGCGGCGGCAAAAACAAGCCAGCTCATATCTCAGGATACTCCGGTGTCCTGCCCTTTTGCTTGCTCGTGGTTAGTTATTCTGTATCTGCCGCTTCACGTTGCATGCGAACCTCGCGGGTGCGATAAACGCCGGCCAGGAACCGAGCCCAGCGGCGTCGAATTTTACGTTGCACCAGGAACGGGAAAAAATCCAGCCAGTTGAGTGCGGTGACATCGCCGAGGCCATCGATCGCGACCAGTCGCGTTTCACGCGTCGACACTTTCTGTACCAGCAGGGCACCAATGGTCAGGTCATGATTAAATATGATCAGGTTTTGCAGAAATGAGTGTTTCAGTTCATCCAGGTAGGGTTCAAATTCTTCAATCAGACAGCCCTGGGCGAGATACCAGTTCAGCGGTCTTGAAACCTCACCATCGTAGTTACGAATCAGGTCGACAACGATACCCTGACCAAGGTTGGTTTCGCAGAGGCCGTAAAACTTCGGGATATGCTTTTCATCAACGCCACCACGCTTTTGTAAGCCCCGATAAAACTTGATTTCGCGTTGCGATTGCTTGTTGACTTCACCCCTCGAAATCTTGATTGCTTTGCGCGGGTCGTCGGGGTGAACATAGCAGGCTCGTTCTTTTCCCCTGCCGATCGGCTCTTTGGTGATCTGCAGCATGGATGAAAGGATTTAATCCAGGATTTTAGTCAGGGTTTTCAGGATATCGCCAAGAATAGCACGAAGTTTGTCAGCCTTGTCATCAGTGTAGTGCCACGGCGGCGCCTCGACCATGTAATTACATTGCGCCAGTTCCATCTGGATAGCGTGAAACCCGCGCCCGGGTTCACCATAGTGCCGTGTGGTCCAGCCCCCCTTGAAGCGACCATTCGCCACGGTGCGATATTCCGAGGCTCGAGTACAGGCGCTGCGAACCGCGGATTCAATCACCGCGTCACAGCTACTGCCGTTGTTGGTGCCGATATTAAAGTCGGGTAATTTACCCTCGAATAAATAGGGTACGAGTGAGCGAATCGAGTGGCAGTCGTAAAGTATTGCATAGCCGAACTTTTGATGAATTCGCTCGAGTTGCTCGCGTAGTGCGTCGTGATAAGGCTGGTGATACAGCTGCTGGCGCTGCTTTATCTCGTCCTGCGAAGGCGCCTGTCCGTCGAGGTATATTTCGTCACCGTCAAAAGTCGTAGTAGGACACAAGCTGGTCGTGTTTTGCCCGGGGTAAAGGGACTCGTCGGCCGGATCGCGATTTGCATCAATGACGTAACGATGTATCGAGGTGCTGACGATGGTGGTATCGCTGAGCAAACCTGCATAGAGACGGCTGATATGCCAATCGGTATCGGCCCTGGCCTGGCCATGGTGGTTGAGCCTGGCCAGGATTGAATCGGGTATATCAATACCGCCATGGGGCTGAGCGAGCAGTAACGGGCTGTCGCCGCGTTTGATGTCAGGTTTCATGGATCGAGCTGAGGCAGCAGGCCGATTTCACCCAGTGAGGCAATGATGCTTCTATCCATAACCATTTGCTTGATCTCGGCGATGTCATCTGCCAGGTAGCGATCTTGCTCAAGCGCTGCCACGTGAGCGCGAACTTTTTTTATGACCTCGCGCAGGCGCGCGCTGGTCTGGATCGGCGCACGAAGTTCCACGCCCTGGACACCGACCAGCAGCTCGATCGCGATAATATGAGCCAGGTTGTGGTTCATTTCAGCCAGCCGACGCGCGCCATGACAGGCCATCGAAACATGATCTTCCTGGTTGGCGCTGGTCGGAGTTGAATCCAGCGAGCAGGGCATGGCGCGCTGCTTGTTTTCGGCCATTAACGCGGCCGAGGTGACTTCGGCGATCATGAAACCCGAGTTGAGCCCGGGATCGGGTGAAAGAAACGCGGGCAGACCAAAGTTTTGCGCCGGGTCGACGGTGTTCGCGATACGGCGCTGGGCGATAGAACCGATCTCGGCAATTGCGAGCGCACATTGATCAGCGCCGAAAGCCACCGGTTCTGCATGGAAATTACCACCGGAGAGAATCGACTCGTCTTCGACCACCACTATCGGGTTGTCGGTTACCGCATTCGCTTCGATCTCGAGCATCTGCGCAACATGCCGAAACTGATCGAGGCAGGCGCCCATAACCTGTGGCTGACAGCGAATGCTATAGGGATCCTGTACGCGTTCGTCATCATCGCGGTGAGATTCCCTGATTTTGGATCCCTCCAGCAAAGCACGCAGGCAAAGCGCGACATCGATCTGCCCCTGCAGACCCCTGAGCTCATGGATTTCCGGTCGAAAAGGAGCGGGTGAATTCATCAATGCATCGGTCGAGAGCGCGCCTGAAATCAATGCAGTTTGCGCAAGACTCCAGGCGTCAAACAGGCCCGCGAGCGCGAGCGCGGTCGATACCTGGGTACCGTTAATCATGCCAAGACCTTCTTTTGGTCCCAGCTTGAGTGGTTCCAGTTTTACCGCTTTGAGCGCATCGGCAGCCGGTATGGTTTTTTCCTGGTAAACCACGAAACCTTCTCCAATTATCGTTGCGGCCAGGTGCGCAAGCGGGGCCAGGTCTCCTGATGCACCGACCGACCCCTGTCCTGGAATCAGCGGAATTATGTCGAGTTGCAGAAAAGTTTGCAGGCGCAGGATCAGGTCCCAACGAACGCCCGAAGCCCCGCGTCCCAGCGATATCATTTTCAACGCTATGATCAGGCGTACAACCTCGCGCGGTAACGGCTCGCCAACCCCGCAGCAGTGAGACAATACCAGGTTGCGCTGTAATCGCTCGGTTTGTGTGGAGGCGATATGCGTGCTCGCGAGTTTGCCGAAACCGGTGTTGATACCGTAAACCGGTTTATCCCCACGGGCAGCATCGGCAACAATTTTAGCAGCAGCATCGACCCGGGATTTGCAGGCATCGTCAAGGCGCACCGGTATGTCACTGCGGTAGATGCGGCGCAAATCCGCAATGCGTGCTTTGCCAGGTGTCAGTGTCAGTGCCTTGCTCAATTCAATCCCCTCTAGTCTGCCAACTCATCCAGAGTGTTTCGATAATTACGCGCTATGCTATCTTCATCGACGTGATGACCATGGTTGATAACCTTGTTGCCGCCGATATAAACATCGCGTACCAGGTTCGAATTCCCGGAAAAAATCCAGCTATCGATCAAGTCGTCCCTGCTACGTCCGTACAGACGAGGGTGCTCGTCATCCAGTATCACGAAATCAGCCCGGTAACCTTCGACGATACTACCGATGTTACGTCCGCAGGCCCGGGCGCCACCAGCAAGCGCACCATCGAGCAGGTTGCGGCCGGTGTTTGCGTTAGCGTCAGACACCAGAACGTTACGGCCATGGGTTTGCAAACGCATACCGTACTCCAGCCAACGCAACTCTTCTACCGGATCAATCGAAATGTGACTGTCGGAACCGATGGCCCAACAACCTCGCTGCGCACAATATTCGGGCGCATTGAAAAAGCCGTCACCCAGATTGGCTTCGGTGGTCGGGCACAGGCCGGCGACGCAACCGCTGCCTGCCATGGCTGCTGTTTCCTGATCATTAATATGGGTGGCATGGATTAGACACCATTTCCGGTCGACGGCAAAATTTTCAAACAACCATTCGACGGGGCGTTTCCCGGACCAGTCCAGGCAGTCATCAACTTCTCTGGCCTGTTCGGCCACGTGCACGTGTATCGCAGCAAGACCTTCGAGTGAGGCAATAACTTCAGTTAACAGCTCCCGGTTAATCGCACGTAGCGAATGTGGCGCGATACCAACCGAGCAATTGGTATCATTAGTGGTGGTTGATTGCAGGCGTTTGACAATCTCGACAAAACCATCGGCATCGTTGAGAAATCGCTTCTGACCGTCGAGCGCTGCGGCGCTGTCAAAGCCGCCATATCGATAGAGCACCGGTAATGCGGTAAAACCGATACCAACCTGAGTTGCCGCCTGCAGGCACTGCACACTCATCTCGGCGGGATTGTCGTAAACCTGGCCGTTCAGATCATGGTGCAGGTACTGGAATTCACCGACGCAGCTATAGCCGGCTTTGAGCATCTCCAGGTAAAGCTGTGCCGCGATATGAAACAGGTTTTCCGGCTGGATACGCTCCAGGTAGTGATACATCACCTTGCGCCAGGTCCAGAAGCTGTCCCGGGTGTCGCCCGCACGCTCACCCAGCCCCGCCATCGCGCGTTGATGCGCATGCGAATGTACATTTGGTATCGCCGGGAGCAATACTTCAACCCGATCGCCATCCGTATAGGGCAAGTCGGGAGATATCGTCGCGATATTTCCCATCGCGTCAATCTTGATTTCGACCGAGTCAGCCCAGCCGCTCGCCAGCAGCGCCGAGTTTGCCCAGATCTTGCCTGTCATATGTGGCCCCACCTTGCAAAAGCGCAAAATTCAGCGTAACATACTTGTATATACAAGTATAGCGCACGATAACGTTAATGTCTCAAACCTTGTTTACCAATGCAACCCTCGCCTGTATCGATGGTGATACCGGTTATGGCCTGCGTGGCGACTATTCGTTACTGGTCGAAGACGACCAGATTAAGTGGCTAGGACCGATGGCAGAGCGCCCAACCACGCCCGATGCCGAAATTATCGACTGCCAGCAGCGCTTGGTGACCCCGGGGTTGATCGATTGCCATACCCACCTGGTTTACGGCGGCGACCGTGCCGATGAATTCGAACGCCGCCTGGAAGGTGCGAGTTATGCAGAAATCGCGGCCGCAGGCGGCGGAATCGTCTCGACCGTCAATGCGACCCGGGCGGCCAGCATTGATGATTTATTCGAACAGGCTTTACCACGTTTGCAGCAGTTGATGAGTGAGGGCGTGACCACGCTCGAAATTAAATCGGGTTACGGCCTCGATTGCGACAATGAAATCAAAATGTTGCGTGTTGCAGGGCAGCTTGAAACCGAGCTGGGATTGCGCATCCAGAAGACTTTTCTCGGGGCGCACGCGTTACCCCCCGAATTTGAAGGCCGCAGCGACGACTATATCTCCCTGGTGTGTGACGAAATGCTGCCGCGGGCCCATGCCGAGGGCCTGGTCGATGCTGTCGATGTGTTCATCGAATCAATCGCGTTCAGTGTTGCGCAGGGTGAGCGCGTACTGGCACGGGCACAGGAACTGGGGTTACCGGTTAAGGCGCATGTCGAACAGCTCAGCGACCTGGGCGGTGCCGTCATGGCCGCCGCGCGCGGTGCGCTCTCGGTCGATCATCTCGAGTATTTAAAAACCGAAGATGTTGCAAGGCTCGCACTGGCAAACAGCGTTGCGGTTTTGTTGCCGGGCGCCTTCTATTTTTTGCGTGAACAACAGCTGCCCCCGATCACGGCACTGCGCCAGCAAGGCGTTCCGATCGCGCTGGCCAGCGATGCCAACCCGGGTAGTTCTCCGGTGCACTCGTTATTGCTGATAATGAACATGGCCTGCACCTTGTTTCACCTGACTCCGGCAGAAGCCTTGCGCGGCGTAACCCTGAATGCTGCCCGCGCGCTCGGCATGGCACGGGAGATCGGCTCACTCGAAACGGGTAAGCAGGCTGATATCGTGATCTGGGATGTAGAGCGTCCGTCACTGTTGAGTTATCGCGTCGGGATGAATCCCTGCCGTGCGGTAATGCAGGGCGGCAAGTGGCGCGGGCAAAGCGACGGGTGACAGAATGAACGCAATTCTCGACAGTTTCGATGATATCAGCAAGGCTGCGCCCGAGCCGATTTATCAACAGATCAAGAAAACCATTCAGCGGCGTATCGAAAGTGGTGACTGGGTTGCGGGACAAAAACTGCCGTCCGAAAACGATCTCGTGGTTGCCCTCGACGTTAGCCGAATGACAATTAACCGGGCTCTGCGTGAACTGACCCAGCAGGGTTTGATCAAGCGCGTACACGGGCTGGGCTCGTTTGTCGCGGAAGCTCCCCGACACGCGAGCCTGATCGAGTTACAGGATATAGCGCTCGAAATTGAGCAGGATGGTAAGCAGCACAGTTCGCAGGTGCTCGGTCTCGATACGGTCGCCGCGTCGCCGGAAATCGCTGCACAGTTAGAGCTGCCAGAGGGTAGCCAGGTCTATTACTTGCGCGCCGTGCACCGCCAGGACGACTTGCCGATTCAGCTCGAATCACGCTATGTGAACCCGCTAGCGATGCCCGAATTTATCGGCCAGGACTTTACCGGCGTTACCGCTACCGCCTATTTGTTGCAGCAATTCAAACCCGACGAAATGGAGCATCGAGTGCGCGCAGTGATGCCCGACCCGGCTGAGCGTGAACTTCTGGCGATGGAGGACGGGGAGCCCTGCCTGCAACTGACCCGGCGCACCTGGAGCGACGACCAGGTTGTGACCTACGTGACCCTGACCTACCCGGGCAACCGCCACGAACTCGGTGCGCGCTATGCCACTAATGAATACCAGCTGCGTTAGCAGCCTTGCATGAGGATACTGAAATGCCTTTAGATCGAACTGACAACAGCCGTAAAATCCGTGCGCCGCGTGGTAGCGAACTGAGCTGCAAGAGCTGGCTCACCGAAGCGCCTTACCGCATGATCCAGAATAATCTTGATGCGGAAGTCGCGGAGAAACCCGAGCAATTAATCGTTTACGGTGGCATCGGTCGCGCTGCGCGTAACTGGGAGTGCTACGATAAAATTCTCGAGTGCCTGCGAGAGCTCAATGACGATGAAAGCCTGCTGGTACAGTCGGGCAAGCCGGTCGGTGTATTCAAGACGCATATCGACGCGCCGCGCGTGTTAATCGCGAACTCCAACCTGGTCCCGCACTGGGCCAACTGGGAACATTTCAACGAACTCGATCGCAAGGGCCTGATGATGTTTGGCCAGATGACCGCAGGTTC
>JARFPR010000016.1 GCA_029288195.1 Gammaproteobacteria bacterium
TGGTAATACTGGCGCCAATTTGCATCGACGTTCGCACATCCATCTTCTTGAGTGCCTGTACATCGGTGTTAACGCACATGTATTCGACGCCTTCAATACCGGCCGAAACCATGTGCTGGACGGCGTTACCGCCGCCTCCACCGACACCTATGACCTTGATAACCGGGTCTTTGGAGTGTGAATCCATCAGTTCAAACATTTTTTTGTCCTCTTGCATTATTTAAAAATTACCCTGAAACCAGCTTTTCATTCTCGCTAAAATACCGGCCTCGTTGTGATCGTCCAGTTGATAACCGGACAAGCCGGATTGCTGCCTGTTTCCAAACAGCAGCAATCCAACACCCGTCGCATGAATCGGGTTACGTACCACATCGACCAATCCCGACACATACTGTGGATAGCCCAGCCGAACCGGCATATGGAAAATCTCTTCCGCCAGTTCAATTGCACCTTCCATTTTCGAACTGCCCCCGGTCAGTACGACCCCGGCTGCACATATCTCTTCGAACCCGCTGCGGCGTAATTCCGCCTGCACCAGGCTTAATAATTCCTCGTAACGCGGCTCCACCACCTCGGCCAGGGTTTGCCGGGCCAGGCGACGGGGCTCGCGATCGCCAACGCTGGGGACCTCGATGGTTTCGCTATCCGCCGCCAGTTGACGCAAGGCGCAGGCATACTTGACCTTCAGGTCGTTGGCATACTGGGTCGGTGTGCGCAGGGCCACCGCAATATCGTTGGTTACCTGGTCGCCGGCGATCGGGATCACCGCGGTATGGCGAATCGCGCCGTCTGAAAACACCGCGATATCGGTAGTGCCGCCGCCAATATCGACCAGGCATACGCCCAGTTCCTTTTCATCGTCGGTGAGTACCGAGCTGGCCGAGGCGAGCTGCTCCAGGATCACATCGTCGACCTCCAGGCCGCATCGGCGCACACACTTGATAATGTTTTGTGCTGCACTGACGGCGCCGGTGACCAGGTGCACCTTGGCCTCGAGTCGTACTCCGGACATGCTGATCGGATCGCGAATTCCCTCGGAATTGTCGATTACAAATTCCTGCGGCAATACGTGCAGAATTCGTTGATCGGCCGGGATTGCAACCGCCTTGGCGGCGTCGATAACACGAGCGACATCTGCCGGGGTAACTTCTTTTTCCTTGATCGCAACGATGCCATGCGAATTGATACTGCGAACATGACTGCCGGCAATACCCGCATAGACAGAGCGGATCTGGCAACCTGCCATTAATTCCGCTTCCTCCACCGCGCGTTGAATCGACTGCACGGTTGATTCGATATTGACCACTACGCCTTTCTTTAAACCACGCGAGGGTTGGGTACCGATTCCGATGATGTCGATATCACCCTCGACCGTAACTTCGCCAACGATCGCAACCACCTTTGAGGTTCCGATATCAAGCCCTACGATCAGGTTTCCCGATGTCTTTTTAGACATTACCATTACTCCAGATTGATACTATGTCGCTGCCCTGCAGGGCTTCCTTTTTCCAGGCTACAGCGAATCCATTGCTGTAGCGTAAATCCAGACGCTGGATCTGCTCGCGTCGGGGCAGAATCTGCTGCATGTAAATGCTCACCAGGCGATCGATCTTGCGATCGATATCTTTACGCCCCAGCTTGATTTTCAAGCCATTGATCAAGTCAACGTCGAGTGCGCCACGGCTATCTACCTGCAACGCCATCAAGCGTTCATCGACACCATTGAATCGGGCTTGCAGGCGATAAAACTGTTGCAATGCCCAGGCCGGCGGATGGTTAGCCGCGTGGACGACCGGCAGGTGGCCGAAAGCCCCTGTATCCGCCCGGTAAACACTGGCTGAATCACTCAGCAGGTGTTGCTCGTCCCAGCGAGCCACCGGTGTTTTTTCTTCGATCGTAATCCTCAATTTGTCCGGCCAGATCCTGCGCACCGAGACCAGCTGTGTCCATGAATTGTCGTGCAGGGTTTGCTGCAGATGATGAATATCAAAAGAAAAGAATCCCTGGCCAAGATATGGTTGCAACGTGGATTCAACCTCCTGTTGATCGAGATTTTTAAAGGTTCCAGAAAGCTGAATCGTTCGAATTGGAAGTATTTGTTCTAGCTGGCTGAGATAGAAACCACCAAGGCCTAGCGGCAATAGCAGAAATACCCAGTTGTAAGATTTGCGCCAGCGAAATGATTTTGACGCCGATGCCGGCGTATTGCGTTTCGCCTGTTTACCCTGCCTGCGGACCTTAGCCATCGTTATCGTCTCCTGCCAGCGTTGCTTCGAGGATCTTTACCACCAGTTCAGGCATTTCCAGACCGGCTGCCCTGCCCGCCATCGGAATCAGGCTGTGATCAGTCATTCCCGGTACCGTATTAACCTCTATCACCCAGGGTCGTTGCTGCTGATCCAGCATCAGGTCCACCCTGCCCCAGCCACCGACTCCGGTAGCGCGAATTGTGTCGAGCACTATTTCATTAATCGCAGCGACGCTGTCATCGTCGAGTCCACTGGGGCAGGTATAAACGGTGTCATCCGCTAAATACTTGGCCTCGTAATCGTAAAATTCTCGTGGCGTTTCCAACTTGATCAGCGGTAAAACTTCAGCACCGATAAATCCGGCGGTATATTCGATACCGTCGATGAATTGCTCGGCGAAAACAGTGCCAAAGCGTCGTGCGGATTCCCAGGCCGGAAACAACTCGTTTTCATGGTGCACCGGGGTCATGCCGATGCTTGACCCTTCCAGCACAGGTTTGACAAACACCGGTAGGCCCAGGTCGCGAAGCAAGCGCTCACAATCGGCTTCATTGCGCAGCTCGATGAAATCTGGAGTTGGAATACCACTACAGCGAATTACCTTTTTTGTCAGCACCTTGTCCATGGTTAACGCCGCTGCCGATACGCCGCTTCCGGTGCTGGGTATACCGAGAAAATCGAGAACTGCTCGAATGGTGCCATCCTCACCACCACGACCATGCAATACGTTAAAAACACGATCAACCTCAAGATCGGCAAGCTGGTGGAAAGCATGCGCCTCTAAATCAACTGAAATGGCATCGACGCCGGCGGCAAGCAAGGCCTGGTAAACCGCGTTACCACTATTGAGCGAAACCTCGCGCTCCGCAGATTGCCCGCCCATTAGAACTGCCACCCTACCGCATTTTGCGGCTGTATCCGGCGCCGGCTTTTGCAGCACAATGCTCACAGGGTTTCCCCCACGATGCGAACTTCGGCTTCGAGACTGACGCCAAATTGCGACGCAATAGTGTCACGAATATGCCCGATCAGTGCCTCGACATCGCTGGCCGTCGTATCGCTGTTGCTGATAATAAAGTTGGCGTGCTTTTCCGAGACGCAGGCGCTACCCAGGCAATATCCCTTAAGGCCCGCTGCCTCGATTAGCTGAGCGGCGTGCTTTCCCTCAGGATTCTTGAAAACCGAGCCACAGGAAGGCAGGCCTATGGGTTGTGTGGCATTGCGCTGCTGCAATAACTGGCGAATGTTGGAAGCTACACCCGGCGCTCGAGCTGCCAGACGAAACCTTGCCGCGGCAAACCATTCCTGTTGCGGCAAGCCGACGTGCCGATAGTCTACTTCAAATTCAGCAGGACTCCGTTCGACCAGGTTTCCTGCTCGATCAATCATGACTACCTGCTCTACCATGGACCAGGTTTCGCCACCAAACGCGCCCGCGTTCATCGCCAGGGCGCCACCAATGGTACCGGGAATTCCGGCGAAAAAATCAGCGCCATCGAGCCCCTGTTTCTGGCAGAACTTGGCGAGTTTTGCGCAGCTGGTTCCACTTTCCACATAAAGCAGTCCATCTGGCTGCAGGTGGATTTCTTTCAGAGAATTGAGCGGTGCAATTACCTGTCCACGAAAACCGCCATCGCGCACCAACAGGTTACTGCCAAGACCGATCCAGAGAATATCGATGTCCGGTTCGAGGCCAGCCAGAAAATACTGCAGATCGACCAGATCGACAGGAATATAATAACGATCCGCAGGTCCACCCAGGCGCCAACTGGTGTGCTTTGACATGGGTTCGTTCAACATCAACTTACCTTTGATAGAACGGTTGCTGGCCACCTTCATTTCCCCTTCCCTGCTGGCTGATGCTGTGCCAGAAACTCCGCCGACCAGGCACCGATACTCCCGGCACCCAGGGTCAGGAAAATATCTTCATCCTGTAAAACCTTGTCGACTACTTCATCGAGGCCTTCCAGCTCCTCTACAAACACCGGATCGACCTTGCCACGGTTTCGAATTGAACGCGCCAGCGCACGCGCGTCGGCATCCTTGATATGGGTTTCACCCGCGGGATAAACCTCGAGCAATATCAATTGATCAACGTCGGCCAGCACCTGGGTGAAGTCCTCGAACAAATCACGCGTACGGGTAAACCGATGTGGCTGAAACAAAACAGTGAGTTTTTTCTCCGGCCAGGCAGCGCGAATTCCGGCCAGGGTTGCGGCAATTTCATTGGGATGATGCCCATAATCATCAATATGCATAATCCTGCCATTGGTAACTTGCAGGTTTTCGCTAATCTGACAGCGCCGACCTATTCCAGAGAAGTCGGACAGTGCCTCGACAATCGCTGCCGGCGAGACTCCCAGCTCCCAGGCAATACTGATTGCCGCGGTGGCGTTGAGCACGTTGTGTTTACCCGTCAGGTTGAGTTCGATATTCAGCAACTCCGGCTCGTCGGGAAGCCTGACGCTGAAGCAGGTCCTGGCACCTTTGGCGACAACATCGGTAATAAGGACATCGGCATCTTCAGACTCACCGTAGGTCAGGACCGGGCGCGCAACCTCGGCCATTATTTCGCGCACTACCGGATCATCGAGACACAGCACGGCAAGTCCATAAAACGGCAAGTGATGCAGAAACTCGATAAAAGCCTGCTTGAGTCGCTCGAAGTCACCTTCATAAGTAGAAAGGTGATCATTATCGATATTGGTAACAATCGACATCATCGGCTGCAGGTAGAGAAACGAGGCATCGCTTTCATCCGCCTCGGCTACCAGGTAGTCGCTCAGACCGAGCCGGGCATGGCTGCCAGAACTGATCAGTTTGCCACCTATCACGTAGGTTGGATCGATATCGCCGCTGGCGAGCACGCTTGCTACCAGGCTGGTCGTGGTGGTTTTTCCATGGGTGCCTGCCACCGCGATACCGCGCCGGAAGCGCATCAACTCGGCCAGCATTTCGGCACGCCTGACCACCGGGATACGCATTTCGCGTGCGGCCTCGATTTCAGGATTGGCTTCATCGATCGCGCTGGAAACCACCACGACATGGGCGTCAGCGACGTTTTCACTGTTATGCCCGATAGTGATATCGATACCGAGATCACGCAAATGCCTGACCATCGCGTTGTCGACGATATCCGAGCCACTGATGCGATAATTCAGATTATGAAATACCTCGGCAATGCCACTCATTCCAGCACCACCGATACCAATGAAATGAATGTTGCGAATGCGTCGCATGAAGTGCTTGGAGCTCACTGTCACGATGTCGCTCCCGCCAGTATCCCTGCAGCCAGGCGATCGGCAGCGTCGGCTTTGAATTGGGCGCGGGCATTGATCGCCATCTCCACCAGTGCGCGTCGATTCTGCTGAAAGAACTGCAACTTAAGCGCCAGGTTTTCAGCGCCTAAATCCGCTTCCACGAGAATTTGCGCGGCTCCGTTTTGTTCCAGGAAAAGCGCGTTGTGGTACTGGTGGTTATCGACTGCGTAAGGGAACGGAATCAACAGGGATGCCAGACCGACCGCGGTTAATTCCGCTATGGTGAGGGCTCCGGCCCGACACACCACCAGGTCTGCCCAACTGTAGGCCTGCTGCATATCTTCGATAAAACTGATGACTTCAGCATCGACACCGGCATCGGCATAGTTTTGCTGGCAGCGCTGTAAATGCTTGTCACCAGATTGATGTTTGACTTGCGGGCGCTGGTCACGATCGAGACAGGCAATCGCCTGCGGCAGAATGCGGTTCAATGCGACTGCACCCAGGCTACCGCCGATGACCAGTAGCTGCATTGGCGTGTCGATTCTCGACTGCAAGCGTGCACCCGGTTCCTCCAGCTCGGCAAGGCTGGCGCGCACCGGATTACCGATACACTCGCAGCGGGGAACCGAGTCGGCAACATTCGGAAAAGCAGCGTAGTTACGAGTTGCAAAACGGCTCAGAATCCGATTGGTTAATCCGACAATCGAATTCTGTTCATGCAGGAACAGCGGAATATCAAGCAACCATGCCATCAAACCACCCGGCCCGGAAACGAATCCACCCATGCCCAGCACTGCCTTCGGTCGAACCCGTCGCAATAAGCGCAATGCCTGCCAGCAGGCACGCAACAATCGAAAAGGTGCCAGAATCAGCGTCACTAATCCCTTGCCACGCAATCCCTGCACGTTCAGCCACTCAATCGCGAAATCTGCGGCTGGCACGACCCGCGCCTCGATACCGGAGCGGGTGCCCAGCCAGATAATACTTTCTCCGCGTTGGCGTAGATTTTCAGCGACCGCCAGCGCCGGGAATACATGGCCCCCGGTACCACCCGCCATCACCAGGATCGGTTTTTGCAAACCCTGGGTCATGGGCGGTCCATCGCTCGCCGGCGCAGCTTCTTGCCACTGTCACCAACCCGGCATTCATAGTAGACACGTAACACCAGTCCGACTGCAAAAGACATACTCAGAATGGAGTTACCACCGTAACTGATAAAAGGTAAGGTCAATCCCTTGGTCGGCAAGGCTCCCATATTGACACCGATATTTATCGCTGCCTGCAGCGTGATCAGCAGCCCGACACCGTAGGCCAGGTAGGCGCCAAATGCCTTATCTTTATGCAACGCCATTTTGGCAATCGAAAAACAACGCAGGGCAAGCAGGGCAAACAAGCTGATTAAAAAGACCTGCCCGACAACGCCGAATTCTTCGGCAAAAATTGCAAACATAAAATCGGTATGCGCCTCGGGCAGGTAAAACAGCTTCTGGATACTGCCGCCGAGACCTGTTCCGAACCAACCCCCGCTGCCGATGGCGATTAGAGATTGTGTCAATTGAAAACCACTGTTGAAAGGGTCGGCCCAGGGATCGACAAACGACGTGATACGTGCGAGCCGATAGGGCGAGGAAACCGCGAGCAGGCCCATGATACAAAGCGTACCTATGACGAACAGGATGAACTGAAAAAAACGCACGCCACCGAGAAACATCAATCCGAGTCCGGTCATCAGCAGCACCGCGGCTGCGCCAAAATCGGGCTCTAACACCAGTAAGCCACTGGCCACCGCGAGAATCAGCATGGGCTTGATAAATCCCATGGTGTTGGTTTGCACTTCTTCGCTGCGCCTAACCAGGTAACCACTGAGGTAAATAATGAGAAACAGCTTGGCGACTTCCGAGACCTGGAAAGTAAACACACCAAAATTTAGCCAGCGTGTACTGCCATTGACGGTATGGCCGACTCCAGGAATCAATACGCAGGCAAGCAGTACAATCGAGCCCAGCATCAGCACCATGCCATTTTTCTTCCACACTTCGAGCGGGATTTTGCAGGCAAACCACATCAGGCCAATGCTCAACAGAATTCGCAAGAACTGGCGCTTGGCAAAATAGAATGGATCGTGGTTTTGCTGATCGGCAATACCTATCGATGCCGATGCCACCATCACCAGGCCGATACTGATCAGCGTCACGTAGAGCAAAATCGTGAAACGATCATATTCCGGTGCCAGATCAAATCCGGGTTTTACCACTGCGTTGTTGCTTCTGATTGCCTGACTAGTCATCACTCAACTCCTTTACACGTTGAATGAAATCGTCGCCGCGAGCTTCAAATTTCGGATACATGTCAAAGCTTGCACAGGCCGGTGCCAACAACACACAGTCGCCCCTGCTGGCAACCGCGTGAGCACGCTGCACGGCTTCCTGCATGTTGCGAACCCGCTCGATTCGGGTCGCATCCTGCCAGGCGAGTTGCAGTCGGAATGCGTCCTCGCCAAGTAATAATGCCAATTTGACCTTTTGCTTAATCGTCTCCGACATGAGCGCCATATCGGCACCCTTCGACTGGCCACCGGCGATCAATACAACCGGGCGTTCGCGTCCCTCGATCGATGCCTGGGCAGCGCCAATATTGGTTGCCTTGGAATCATTGATCCATTCGACGCCATCGATTTCCGCAACCCACTGACCGCGGTGGGGAATGCCGGCAAACTCTTCCATTGCAGAAACTATGGCCTTCCTGGATATGCCGACGCTGTGCGCAATCGCCATCGCTGCCAGGCAGTTAGCCCAGTTATGGCGTCCGCTCAGCTTGATGTCGTTAACCTCTATCCAGCACTCATCACCATGTGCCAGCCAGTGTCCATTTTTCTCGAGCAACCTGAAATCGGCATCCGAATCAGGGTTCAGGCTAAAACTAATATCCCCGGCATCGTGGCGCGTTACTTCATCGTCAAGATTGCTGACACAAATACTGGCGTTATCATAAATTTTTAACTTGGTCTGGATATACTCGGCGTATCCCGCGTAACGATCGAGATGGTCTTCACAGAGATTAAGCAGAGCGGCAACCCGGGGTTGCAGCGAAGTTGTCGTTTCGAGTTGATAGCTCGACAACTCCAGCACGTAGAAATCGGGATTCTGTTCAAGCAAATCCAACGCAGCGGTACCGATGTTGCCACCTACCGCAACT
>JARFPR010000051.1 GCA_029288195.1 Gammaproteobacteria bacterium
TTCGGCAAGTATCCTGAAACGCGGGACATGGTCGCCGATATGTCAGATGAAGACATCTGGCGCCTCAATCGGGGTGGCCACGATCCACACAAGGTTTACGCTGCCTATGCTGAAGCAGTTGAATACACCGGTCGACCAACCGTGATCCTGGCAAAGACCGTCAAAGGCTACGGTATGGGTGAAGCGGGTGAGGGGCAGAACATCACTCATTCGCAAAAGAAAATGGGCGAAGATTCGCTCAAGGCGTTCCGCGATCGATTCAATATTCCGATTAGCGATGACGATATAGCGGAAACTCCTTTTTACAAGTTTCCCGAAGACAGCGTGGAAATGGAATATATGCGCCAGAGCCGTGAACAACTGGGTGGATATATGCCGGTTCGAAGTGATACCGCGGAACCGCTGGTTATTCCCGGGCTCGAGGTCTTCGATGCGTTGCTAAAGGATAGTGGTGAACGCGAATTCTCGACTACGATGGCCTTCGTGCGTATGCTCTCCTCCCTGGCGCGCGACAAAAACATTGGTAAAAATATAGTTCCGATCGTGCCGGACGAGGCCAGGACCTTCGGCATGGAAGGTATGTTTCGTCAGCTCGGAATCTACTCGTCCAAGGGGCAGCTTTACGAACCGATGGATTCTGACCAGGTCATGTATTACCGGGAAGACATCAAGGGACAGATCCTCGAAGAAGGCATTAACGAGGCAGGCGCGATGTCTTCGTGGATCGCTGCCGGATCGGCCTACACCTCGCACGGCGTCAGCATGATTCCTTTTTATATCTACTACTCGATGTTCGGTTTCCAGCGCATCGGCGATCTTGCCTGGGCGGCGGGTGACATGCAGGTGCGGGGCTTTCTGATGGGTGGCACCGCTGGGCGTACCACGCTGGCCGGTGAGGGTTTGCAGCACCAGGATGGCCACAGTCTTGTTGTCGCGGGAACAATTCCAAACTGCGTATCCTATGATCCGACCTTTGCCTACGAACTTGCGGTAATCATCCATAGCGGAATGAAACGCATGTACCAATTGAAAGAAAATGTTTTCTATTACATATCGGTAATGAATGAAAACTACCTGCATCCGGCGATGCCGAAAGGGTCGGAAGAAGGCATTATCAAGGGCATTTACTGTTTAGAGGAAGGCGAGGAGAAAGGTCCCAAGGTGCAATTAATGGGGTCAGGCACGATTTTACGCGAGGTTATTGCTGCCGCCGAACTGCTGAAAAAGGATTTCAAGATAAACGCCGATGTCTGGAGCGTGACCAGTGTCAATGAACTCGCCCGCGAAGCGAAAAGTTGTGCGCGCTGGAACCAGTTACATCCAACCAAAAAGGCCCGCCAGAGCTATCTTGAAACCACGATGCGGGGGCGTAAGGGACCGGTCATCATCTCGACCGACTATATTCGCGCCTATGCTGAACAATTGCGTGAATTTGTCTGGTCACGTTTCGTCAGTCTTGGTACCGATGGTTTCGGGCGCAGTGATACTCGCGAAAATCTGCGCGTTTTCTTTGAAGTGAATCGCTATTATGTTGTGGTTGCGGCGCTCAAGGCCTTGAGCGATGACGGTGAACTCGATAGTAAAGTAGTGCAACAGGCAATAAAGAAGTATGGTATCGATCCCGAAAAGCCTGATCCGGTGACGATCTAGGCTGGCCAGCAGGAGCATTTAAGTGGCAGAAAATAAAACAATAACGCTTCCTGACGTCGGTGACTTTCAGGACATCGAGATCATCGAAATACTCATTGCTGCGGGGGACGTGGTCGAACCCGAACAATCCATAATCGTGCTTGAATCAGACAAGGCAACGATGGAGATCCCAAGCCCGTATGCAGGAACCATCGAATCGATAATGGTCAACGTGGGTGATCGTCTGAACGAGGGCGATCAAATCGCAACGCTCAGTGCCAGTGATGCAGCTGCGAAGGCTGAAGAACC
>JARFPR010000065.1 GCA_029288195.1 Gammaproteobacteria bacterium
TCAGCACTTCCAGCGCCGGAACGATATCTTCCACCCTGGTGTGCATGATCCCCGCCACCTGTCCCCCGAGCGGTTTCAGCGACTCAACCATTTCACCGAAATCGTGGGCGGAAGTGGTGTCGTCGGTGTTCTTCCAGCGCAGGCTGCGCACGTCTACACCGTTGTCTGCCATCATTGCACTAAACCCGATAAACACGGGCAACCCGGTTGACACCGCTGCCTTGATGACGATGCTCGCGTTTTCGATATCGCGCATCATTTCAGCAATGATTAAATCGACACCGGCCTGGGCAAGCCCGTCTGCAAGCTCCTGGTAGCTGGATTCGACCTGGCCATCAATCGCCACCTCCCGATGACTCGTCAACGGCGGCATACTCGACATCGAACCGGCGATATACACATCTTCCTGCGCCACGTTATCCCGAGCCTGTTGCGCCAGTTGCACCGACTTCAAATTCAACAACTTCGACTCGTGACCCAGGTTGATACATTCCAGCACGTGCCGAGCGGTAGAATAAGTATTCGCGGTAATAATTTGAGCGCCCGCCTGGATATAATCTTCGTGCACCTGGCGCACTTCATCCGGGTTTGTCTTGGTGGTCAACCCGCTCCAGACATTTTTATCGAGCGCCACGCCGCGCCTGCGAATCTCGGTGCTCACCCCTCCATCGAGTAGCAGAGTTTCTTTATTATCCAGGCGCTCGGTCAGACTGCTCATAATTGCATCGGTATGGGACTATAGGTTGGCGAAAGTGTATCAGAGATGTTCCGACAATCGCTCGACAAATTACCGATTATTGGGATACCTTTGCTTTGCTGATAACCTATGATCATCTTATGACGCCCGAATATCACTCCAGGCTTAGGGTTTGCATTCTGACCCTGGCATTCATCCTGCTGCAGGGTTGCGCGAGTTCAGGTCCACAACTTGATCTTCCGCCAATCGTAGAAAAACAACGCATCCGGGATTTAAATCACGCGATCCTCAACCTGGGTGATGATATAGACGCGAGCGAAGCGCAGCGTGCGGCGAGTATTTCGATCAGGTATAGCCATGAGCTGGCGCGGCAATATGAAATCACGAGCTCACCCATAATGCATAATCTGCTGGTAAATCTCGGATTAAAAGAGCGTGGTCTTTGCATTGACTGGACCCTGGACTTGCTTACCCGTCTAAAACAGGAACGTTTTTACAGCCTCGATCTTCACTGGGCCATCGCAAACTACGAAACTACTTTTGGTCTCGAACATAGCACGGTCGTTGTCAGCGCCCGTGGAGATTCGATTCAACAGGGACTGGTGCTGGATCCCTGGCGAAATTCCGGCGCGTTATTTTGGGCACCGACCTTAGAAGATAGTGGTTACGCGTGGAAGCCACAGGCTGAAATACATGCGATGAAACGAGAGCTCCGGGAAACCAGAGAGAATCGCCGTTTTATCCGTTAACCAGTCCTGCCAGCACAAAGCAACCTTGTCGGAGTCGAACAAATGACAACCAGAATCGGACTGATTAGCGACGTCCATTCCAGTCCGGAACCACTCGCGCAGGCGCTGGAAATATTCCGCGAGGAGCAGGTTGATGAAATTATCTGTGCCGGTGATATCGCCGGATACTACGATACCCTGTTACCAACGATTGAGCTGCTGGCTGAGTCAAACTGTAAAGCCATTGTCGGCAACCACGATCAATCCTACCTCGAAAAAGAACGCCCGCAAGACGATCCGTCGATTCGTGCCTACCTGCAAAACCTGCCCCAGTTCCTCGAACTCGAAATTGAGCAGAAACGTTTATTTGTGGTTCATGCCAACCCTCCCTGCGAGCAGCACGGTGGAATAAAACTGCTCGACCAGCAGGGGGAGATTAAAGACGATAGAAAAAACGAGTGGACCCTGGCCCTGTCTGAATTTGATTACGAGGTGCTGATTGTTGGTCACACCCACCAGGTCTATGCCGAACAGCTCGGGAAAGTCCTGGTTGTCAACCCGGGTAGCTCGGTGTTCAACCACAGCTGCATGATCTTGTCGTTGCCCGATATGAGCCTGGAAACTTTTGCCCTCGGCAAGCGGGAAATCGTCAAATGCTGGAACTTCAGTATGTTATATAGTTAGGACATGGATACTTCGACTGCTATTTTGCATGTAGCTACCATCCTGATAGCTGCGCGTATCATGGGTGAAGTCGCAGCTCGTTTCGGGGTTCCTTCCGTTATCGGGGAAATTGTGGCCGGAATTATCCTGGGGCCATCGATGATTGGTATGATCGAGGCCGAGGGATTGATCTGGGTGCTGGCCGAAATCGGCATCATCCTGCTACTGTTCCAGATCGGACTCGAAACCGACCTCAGCAAGCTCGTCAAATCCGGGACCAAATCCGTTGTCGTTGCTATCACCGGGTTCATAGTGCCGTTCGTAACCTGTTTCGCCCTCAGCTATTACTGGTTCGGGCTGGACCAGATCGTGTCACTGTTGATTGCGGGTACTATGACCGCCACCAGCATCGGAATCACGATGCGAACCCTGTCCGACCTCGGTCGAGGTCAGAGCCGGGAAGGCCGCATCATTCTAGGGGCCGCGGTACTTGACGATATCATGGGCGTATTGCTACTGGCGATCCTGTTCAATTTTATCACCAGTGGATCCGTCGACCTGGCCAGCACGGCAAGAATTCTCTTATTCATGGTCGTCTTCTTTCTGATTGCACCGGCGATGGCTAAATCGATCAGCTATATCATTCGTCGCTGGGAAAAGGTTAGCGATATTCCTGGGATGATTCCGACCACGGTGGTATCGCTGGTGCTGTTCCTGGCCTGGGTATCACATGCCGTCGGCATCCCCGAATTGCTGGGCGGATTTGCCACCGGACTCGCGCTGTCGAGAAGATTTTTCCTGCCGTTTGGTGTTGCCCTCAAAGCCGATCCCAAGTTCTCGAAGCGCGTAGACAAGCAGATGCAACCCATCATCCAGTTATTCACGCCGATATTCTTCGCCGCGGTCGGGCTCTCACTGGATTTGAGCACTTTGGACTGGAGTTCGCTTTTTTTCTGGATATTTTCGCTATCGCTTGCAGCTGTG
>JARFPR010000067.1 GCA_029288195.1 Gammaproteobacteria bacterium
GGCATGGCGGCCGGGATCGCGATGTCGTTCATATTTGCCGTCGTGGTGTTAACCTTGATGGCTAACCAGGTCGCCAGCGGACTGGCCTTATCCATCCTCGGCGTTGGTCTTTCGGCCTTTATCGGTAAGCCCTACGAGTCAGAGATTCTGCCAACCGTGGGCGCGATTCGCATTCCGTTACTTGCCGACCTGCCGATCATCGGTGGACCCCTGTTTAATCAGCAGGCGCTGGTTTATTTTTCCTGGGCCCTGTTCGCCGGTATCACCTGGTTTCTGTATCGCAGTCGTCCCGGTTTGATTTTGCGCGCAGTCGGTGAATCACCATCATCGGCGCATTCCATCGGCTATCATGCGATTAAAATCCGCTACCTGGCGACACTCTTCGGTGGCGCGATGGCGGGCGTCGGCGGCGCTTTCCTGTCGGTATTTTATACCCCGCTCTGGGTCGAGGGCATGGTTTCCGGCCGCGGCTGGATCGCGATCGCACTGGTGGTGTTTGCAACCTGGCGACCGTTTCGGGTATTGGTCGGCGCTTACCTGTTTGGTGGTGTCATGGTGGCGCAGCTATTCGTGCAGGGTTCCGGGCTCGAGATTAACATCCCGTCGCAATTTCTTTCGGCCTTACCTTATCTCGCAACAATCGTGGTGCTGGTTATAATCTCTCGTGACCAGAACACCGTGCGCCTGAACGCACCGGTATCCCTGGGGCAGCCGTTCAGGCCAGAGGCCTGAGAAAAATGAGTAAGATTGCGCAAGCCGGAGGATGAGCCTTAAGCATGCGTTAATCAATGAAAGCATATAAACAGGGGTTGTACAGCCTGTAACTATTAACTTTAAAAAGTGACCCTGGGAGGGTTCGGAAATGACACTAACAAAGATAACCATTAAGAAACTCGCACTTGCGGCGCTGGCCTGTGCGATGACCAGTGCCGGTATGGCGGCTGATAATGTCGGTTTCGTTTACGTGAGTCCGATCGGTGACGCCGGCTGGACCTACCAGCACGACCTGGGTCGATTGCAGCTGGAAAAGGAAACCGGCGTCACTACCAGCTATGTCGAGAACGTGGCCGAGGGAGCCGATGCCGAGCGAGTAATTCGCGAAATGGCCAAACGGGGTGACAAGGTAATCTTCGCCACCAGTTTCGGTTACATGAATTATGCGCTCAAGGTATCAAAGAAATTCCCCGAGACCGCATTCGTACATGCCACCGGGTACAAGCTCGGCAAGAACATGGGACTGGTCAATGCGCGCTTTTACGAGGGTCGTTACCTCACCGGGGTTATTGCCGGCGAGATGACCAAGTCCAATATACTCGGATATGTTGCAGCCTTCCCGATTCCCGAAGTGCTGCAGGGCATCAATGCTTTCATCAAGGGTGCCCGCAGCGTTAACCCCGAGGCTGAATTACGAGTCATCTGGGTGAATTCATGGTACGACCCGGGCAAGGAACGCCAGGCTGCAATTACCCTGATATCGCAAGGTGCCGATATGGTTACCCATCACACCGATTCTACCGCGGTGGTACAGGCGGCCGAGGAGGAAGGCGTGTATGCCTTCGGTTATCACTCCGACATGTCCAAGTACGGTCCCAGGGCACACCTCACGGCGACTACCCATCACTGGGGTGACTACTACGTGCAGACGGTTAAGCAGGTTCAGGAGGGTACCTGGGCCCCGGTTAGTGTTTGGGGTGGATACCCGCGCGGCATGATAAAGCTGGCGCCGTTAAACGAAATCATTCCGGAGGCGCTGCAAAATCGTATCAGGACAATGGAAAGTCAGCTCAGGGAGCGCTCGCTGCACCCCTTCGCCGGTCCGGTGGTTGACCAGAGTGGATCAATCATCGTTCCCGAGGGCAAGAACATGACCGACGATGAGCTCAACAAGATGAACTACTACCTGCAGGGCGTGGTCAGCACGATCCCGAACTAGGCCTACCCGGGTAGCGACGCTGCGGTGTCGCTACCCGGACTCATTTCCTGTTGAAAATTACCGATGGAAGCATATCTTCTCGACTGGGCTAACCTGCTGCTACGCTGGCTGCACTTTATCGCCGGCGTCGCCTGGATTGGCGCCTCTTTTTACTTCGTCATGCTCGATAGCTCGTTGAGCAAACCGGCGCGTAAACAGGATGAGGAACGCGGGGTCACCGGTGAGCTGTGGGCGGTCCATGGCGGTGGTGTCTACCAGAGCCAGAAGTTCCTGCTCGGGCCCGTCGGCGAGCCGCTCGTGGAAAACCTGCACTGGTCCAAGTGGGAGGCCTATACCACCTGGCTGTCGGGCATGGGTTTGCTCGCCGTGATTTACTGGTTCGGGGCAAAAACCTACCTGATTGATCAGCAGGTCATGGCAATGTCCGCGGCTGTGGCAATCGCGATCAGCATCGGCTTCCTGGTCGGTGGCTGGATTGTTTACAACCTGTTGTGCAAGGCCTTGCGGGGCAGGGATTCGTTACTGGCAGCGATCATATTCGTGCTGGTTTCGCTGTCGGCGTGGCTGTTGTTTCAACTGTTCAGCGCCAGGGGTGCCTTTCTGCACGTCGGTGCGATGATGGGAACCATCATGGCGGCCAATGTTTTCTTCCAGATTATCCCGGGACAAAAGAGAGTGGTCGCGCAAATGCGGGCAGGTGAAATTCCCGACGCAGAGCCCGGAATTATCGGCAAGCAACGTTCGGTGCATAACACCTATTTTACGCTGCCGGTGTTATTCATCATGATCAGTAATCACTACCCGATGACTTACAGTCATGAGCATGGCTGGCTGGTGCTGATCTTCATCATGCTGGCCGGCGTACTGATCCGCCAGTACTTCGTGCTGCGCCACAGCCACCGGGCGAGCCCGGCTTTGCCGGCCATCGCGGTGGTCCTGTTGTTGTCCTTGGCCTGGTATTTAAGTCCGGTTAAAATTGAAAGTGACGACGTAAGCCGGGTCAGCGAGACGCAGATCTCGCGGATCATCGAAAGCCGATGCGTTTCCTGCCACGCTAGCCAACCGACTCAGCCGGGCTTCGCTGAAGCGCCGCTCGGGATTGTGCTGGAGTCGCCGGAGTTGATTGTTAACGAGGCCCAGCGCATCGCCACCACGGTGCAGACTAAATACATGCCGATTGGAAATCTAACCGGAATGACTGACCAGGAACGTGCCACGGTAGCCCGGTGGTACGCGCAAATGCAACAACCATGAGCGAGGAGTGGCTGACCATATCATGACTATCCTTCCTTCTTCGCTGGACAATGACTCCTGCGATACCGCGATCCGTGCGAGTTTCCTGCATTTCAAATTCGACCCGGACAAGTCCGGGGATGCCCACGAGTACCTCGATGACGGCCTGCTTATCCTGAAACAGGGACGCGTTCAAATGCTGGTCGATGCGGCAGGGTGGGTCGACCATTTACCCGATGGCACGGTTTTCTACGACTACAGCGGTTGCCTCGTCATGCCCGGGTTTATCGATACCCATACCCACTATCCGCAAACCGAGATGATAGCAAGCTACGGATTGCAGCTACTCGACTGGCTCGAGCAATACACCTACCCGACCGAAGCAAAATTCGCCGAGCGCGAATACGCCGATAAAGTTGCCGAGTTTTTCTGTGACGAAATGCTGCGTAATGGCACTACCACTAGCGCGGTATTCGCGACCGTTCACAGTGTATCGGTCGATGCTATTTTCGAGGCGGCGCAATCCAGGGACCTGTGCCTGATTGCGGGCAAGGTGATGATGGATCGAAACGCCCCTGCAAATCTCTGTGACGACACGCAGGATAGTTACCGGCAGAGTTCCGAGCTGATAAAACGCTGGCATCTGAAAGGTCGGTCGCACTATGCCGTGACCCCGCGCTTTGCTCCCTGCTGCAGCCCGCAACAACTGGAGTTGTGCGGGCAATTGCTGGATGAAAACCCAGATCTGTACCTGCAATCTCATGTCGCGGAAAATCTCGACGAAGTGCGCTGGGTGAGTGAGTTGTTTCCACAAAGCCGCAGCTACCTGGACGTCTATGACAGCTTCGGGCTGCTTGGGCCGCGCTCGATTTACGCACACTGTATTCACCTCGATGAATGGGACCGGGAGCGTATGGCTGCAAGTGGGGCCGCGATTGCATTTTGCCCGACCTCTAACCTGTTTCTGGGCAGCGGTTCATTCAGCCTCGATGCCACGCGCAGGCACGACATACGGGTCGGAATCGCGACCGATGTCGGTGCAGGTACCAGTTTCAGCATGCTGCAAACTCTTAACGAAGCATACAAGCTCTGTCAGATGAGGCGCCAGAGCCTGACGCCGCTGAAGGCTTTCTACCTGGCGACACTGGGTGCGGCCAGGTCGCTTTATCTTGACCACAGCATTGGTAATTTTGATATCGGCAAGGAGGCTGATTTCGTGGTGATTGATTTGCAGGCGACCGCGTTGATGCAAAAACGCATGGAGTCGGCGTCCTCTCTGGAAGAGCGCCTGTTCGCATTGATGATGCTCGGTGATGATCGTTGCATACAGGCCACCCATGTTATGGGGTGGCCCCGGTACTCGCGGGATAGTTGATGTCACTGGTATTAGTCGATAATGCCGAAGTACTGGTGACCATGGATGATGAGCGCCGTGAAATCAAAAACGGGGCCATAGTCATTCGCGATAACGTCATTGAGGTGCTGGGTAGCAGCGACCAGGTCCGACGTGAATTGAGTGCGCAAGCCTTGCAACCACAACAAACACTCGACGCCAGCGGCTGCATACTGATACCGGGCCTGGTTAACTGTCATCATCACCTTTACCAGACACTGACGCGCAGTATTGGAACAGCAGAGGGTAAATCACTATTCAACTGGTTACAGACGCTGTACCCGATCTGGGGGCAGATGGATGCTGAGGCGGTTTATATCAGCGCCAGGCTGGGCCTGGCCGAGCTCATGCTTTCGGGCGCGACAACGGTTGCAGACCACCTTTATCTATTTCCCAATGGTGCACGCCTCGATGACGAGATTCGTGCCGCGCGCGAACTCGGGGTACGTTTTCATCCCACCCGCGGTAGCATGAGCCTGGGTCAAAGCCAGGGCGGACTGCCACCGGATGACGTTTGTGAAGACGAGGCCGATATTCTTGCCGATTGCGAGCGTGTTATCAGTGAATTCCACGACCCCGAACCTTACTCGATGCTGCGCATCGGGCTCGCACCCTGTTCGCCGTTCAGCGTTACTCCTGAACTGTTGCGTAAGACCGCCGATCTGGCCCGTCGTCACCAAGGAGTCCATCTGCATACGCATCTCGCCGAAACCATCGATGAGAATCGTTTTTGCGAACAGCAATTCGGTATGCGCCCCGTGGCTTACATGCAGAGCCTCGGTTGGAGCGGTGACGACGTCTGGTTTGCCCACATGGTGCATCCTGATAACGCGGAAATTGCTGTGCTTGCTGAAACCCGCAGCGGCGTCTGCCACTGCCCGAGCAGCAACATGATCCTGGCCTCGGGTATTGCGCCGGTACGTGACATGTGCGATGCCGGGGTGCGGGTTGGTATTGGCGTCGATGGTTCGGCGAGTAATGATGGCAACCAGTTGCTCGGCGAGGCGCGCCAGGCGATGTTGTTGCAGCGGGTCGGCTGGCCTGGATTCGAATCCAGTGCCGATCGTTTTTCAGCCCGTGAAGCCCTTGAACTTGCGACCCGGGGCGGTGCTGCGGTATTGGGACGCGACGATATCGGTAGCCTCGAAGTGGGCAAGGCGGCTGACCTTGCGGCCTACCGGGTCGATGGCATCCGGCATGCCGGTTCAGGTGGTGACCTGGTTGCAGGCCTGCTGACCTGCTCCCCGGTGAGTGCATGGTTGGTCGTGATCAACGGTCGGGTCGTACTGGAGCGGGGTCAAATTACCGGTCTTGATATGGAATCCCTGGTAACACAACATAACGCACAGGCCGAACGCTTATTGCAAAAAGCTGGCGCCACAGGATAAATTGAATGTCTGAAAAAACACCCGGGTTTATTAGCCAGTGGATCAACCTGGCACAGCCGCGGCTAGGGGCCGAGATTGTTTCCTGCAGCGACGATTTTTTCGCCGAATGCAGCCGCATGCTGAGTCCCGATGCGCCGGTATTCATCGAGGGCAAGTTCGATGATAACGGCAAGTGGATGGATGGCTGGGAATCCCGGCGTCGCCGCGACGGTGGTTATGATAACGCTATCGTCAAGCTCGGGCTCGCCGGTGAAATCAAGGGTGTCGATATCGACACCACGCATTTCACTGGAAATTACCCGCCTGAGGCCTCGCTGGAGGCTTGCTACAGCGATACCGCTCCGGACAACAATACTAACTGGAGCATGCTGATTCCCTCGACCGGTTTGAATGGCAACAGTCACCACTACTTCGAAATTGAAGATAGTGAATGCTTCAACCACGTACGTCTTAATATATTCCCCGACGGTGGTGTGGCCCGCTTACGGATACATGGCAGGGTCGTCAGCGATCTGACTGCCCTCGATAAGTCTGCCACTCATAACCTGGCGGCGGTGGAACTCGGCGCACGCGCCATCGCCTGCAACGACGCGCATTTCGGCGTCGTCGAAAACCTGCTCAATCCGGGACCGGGAATCAACATGGGCGATGGCTGGGAAACACGTCGCCGTCGTGAACCTGGCAATGACTGGTGTATTATCGAACTCGGCCAGCCCGGCGGCGTGGAAAAGGTCATCATCGATACCGCGTTTTTCAAGGGCAATTACCCCGATCGTTGCTCGATTCAGGCTGCCATGGTTGAGGACGGAGCCGTCAACTCCATTGTTACCCAGAGCCAGTCATGGTCGGAGTTGCTACCGCCACAGAAACTGGAAATGGACAAGGTGCATGAATTTACCGGGGAGCTGCTGGCAATCGGGCCGGTCAGCCATATCCGCATCAATATTTTTCCGGACGGCGGTCTCAGCCGGGTCAGAATAATCGGCAAGATTGATGGTTGACGCACTGAGGATACAGCCACTGACCCGTTCCGGGTTTGCGCCTTTCGGTGACGTTGTCGAGTTCGAGGGGCACGACTCCTTCCCGATCAACAAGGGCATGGCCGATCGTTATCATGCGCTTGCCAATGTCGAACTCGGCGGCGAACAGGCGCGTGCGATTATCAGCCTGGTGGATAGCCGCAAATTCGATATGCCGCGCAAGGTCGATCACCTCGAGTATCATCCACTCGGTAGCCAGGCCTTCCTGCCGCTCGATGCGAATCCTTTTATTGTCGTGGTAGCGCCGGCGGCTAATCAACCAGATCTCGGCAAGCTCGCCGCGTTTGTGACTAACGGCCGTCAGGGCATTAACTATCACCTGGGCACCTGGCACCACGTATTACTGACCCCTTATGCAGCGATGCGCTTTATCTGCGTCGATCGCACCGGCCCCGGCGACAACTGCATCGACGTCTTCATTCCTGAATCCGACCAGCTCCTCCTCGAACTTTCCTGAACATGCCCAACAGGAGCGCCACCCCCGAAAGTTCATTCTATGGGTTGTGTTGGCGGATTTGTGACCGAATTGCCGTTTGAAATTGGTAGTACGGTTTTTTACCTGTCGGCGACTTGCTCTTTGGAGATCAATTACCTAGAACAGCTTTTTCGCAAAACCAGCTATTCCTTCGGCACCCCCTAGCGAGTCGAGAAGCGATCCCCCACTGCTATTCTTGTTGATAAGCTCGGGGATCATGCCAGCCAGTCCAGAAGCGGCCTCGTCGGAGCCAATACCCAACTCGGAAGCAAACGAAGAAACCTTGTCTGCGCCCAGGACATCAGTGATATTGGCACCACCGATCTCATCGTTAGCGCCATCGCCCAGCCATGATCCAACCATAGATGTCAGATCACCCGAACTAAATTGTGAAATCAGCGCTCCGATATTCAGGTCATTACCGTCACCGGGCAACAGGTTTTTTAGTGCATTTGCAACTGAACCGGCGTCGAGGCCGGTGTTACCGCCACTCTTGTCCAGGAAAAGTTGTGCGGCCATTTGTAATAAATTCATGAGTCATCCTTCCTTTTTACTTTCAATTGAAAACCATTGCACGCTGGCTCAAGCCAGCTGCAAATGGTTAAAAAAAACAGCGTTATGCGTCTTGCTAGTGACTCACCATTGGAGGCAACTTACCGGCTTGCTTGATCCAGTCTGCCAGCATTTTTTCGCTGGGTACGGTTCGGGTAAGCTTCTTCGCCTTGTTGACTTCCTGCATTTTTGCAGCGAGATTCGCCGCATTCCGATTTTTTAATTCTTTGACTGTGTCCACGCCTGAGGCTTCGAGTAGCTCGGCATATTGACTGGCCACTCCTTTAATGCGGAACAAATCGGCCATATTGACACAGCGCAATATAATTGAGCTGCTGATACCTGTTTCCTTGGCGATCTTGTTTCTGCCTTTTTTGGTACCACCGTCTTTAAGTAGTCGCGCAGGGCTTGCGCAACCAGCGGCGCGTAACTTTTTACCATATGCGGGTCCAATTCCCTCAATCGCTTCAATAGATGTGCTCACTTTTTTCTCCTATTTCGGTTTTGTTGTCGATAAGCATTGCATAGCCAGATCTTGCCAATATCTCGCTTTTCGATCGGCGGTCAATATAACAAACCATAACATAAAATAGTACTCGATTTGCACTTCACGGTGCCGGATAAGAATCAAATATCGTCAGGTTTTATGTCGAAACAATAGACGATTATTTGGTACCGAAAACCGGGAAACAGGCGCTTAGTGATTCGTGCAGTAGGGATAACTAGCATTTTGAATCGAATGAGTGCCACAAGGTTGAATGCTTCGGCTTAAACAGAATACCCGCCAGACCAGGACGGGGCGCGGACCTTAATAAACCTGTTAAATTTCAATATCTTATTCTCTTTCTTTATCCTCTGAAGACTGCTCAGAGAGCAGCCCGTATTATATTGGACTATCTTTAAGGGGTTGGTTTTAAAAGGTATAGAGCGATGGATAAACGGCCTGAATCCGTGGTACAGGCACGGAGAATCATAAATCGGATGCAGCGCGAAATAGAGCAGCTTGAAAAAGATCTGACCGGCTGCATAAAGCTAATTGCGAGCCAGGAGACCGAGATAAACCGCCTTTCAAGAGAACGGGAATGACGGTTAAGCTTTGGACAGGTTGAATACCCACTGGATGCTGGTTGTGTCCGAAGGGTTGTGACAGAATTGCGGCTTGATCGGGGGGATCAATGTGGACAAGGTTTATATAACGGCTCAGGAGTTGCTCGAAGATTCGTTTCGACTGGCTCACCAGATCTACGAGGATGGATTTCATCCGCAGTTTATTGTGGGTATCTGGCGCGGTGGCACCCCGGTTGGTATCGCGGTGCAGGAATACTTCGAGTTCAAGGAAATCGAAACAGATCACATCTCCGTACGCACCTCTTCTTATTACGGCATTAACAAGCAAGCCAAAAAAATCCGGGTACACGGCCTGCACTACCTGATCGAAAACGCCAACGCCGATGATCGGCTTTTGATTGTCGATGACGTGTTTGACTCCGGACGCAGTGTCGATGCATTGATCAAAGCGATCAGGAAACAATCCCGCCTCAACGCCCCGGCAGAAATCCGGGTTGCCTGCCCGTGGTATAAGCCGTCAAAAAACAGTGTCAAGTTCGAACCGGACTACTACCTGCACGAAAGTGCGGAATGGCTGGTGTTTCCACACGAACTGGCAGGGCTCGATGTTGCCGAGATAGGCGAGGGCAAAAAAGACCTCGGCAATATTCTCGAGTTATTTGAATAGTCCGATTTCCCTTGCTTCGATATTGACCGCGATAAACTAGTGCTGCAATAGCGCCATCATTTGCGTGACTCCGGTATTCTCGAAAGTCTGCTGATCGGCACAAATGGACAATATTTGCTCTGCCTTTTTGGCATTGATGTGACCGCGCAGGTAACGTTCGAACTTGGCCTTTAGCAGGGGTATGCCCTCGTCACGACGGCGTCGATGTCCCACCGGGTAGTCGACCACGACTTCGTCGCTCGAGCTGCCGTCGTTGTAGAAAACCTGTAACGAATTACCGATCGCGCGCTTGTCCGGCTCGAGGTATTCACGCGTAAAACGCTCCTCTTCGCTGACTTCCATTTTTTCGCGCAATGCATCGACCCGTGGATCGCTGGCCACGTTGTCTTCGTAATGCTCTGCCTGCAGATCGCCCTTCAGCAATCCGAT
>JARFPR010000072.1 GCA_029288195.1 Gammaproteobacteria bacterium
GCCGCTGGGGATCTATCGCGGCATGGCCGTTGCCGGCAATGCGCCCGAGGAAATGGGTATTGGTCCGATTTATGCGATCCCCAAACTGTTGCAGAAAAATGGTCTCGGCATCGACGACATAGACCTGTGGGAAATCAACGAGGCCTTCGCCTGCCAGACCCTGTATTGCCGTGATTATCTCGGGCTCGATAATGAAAAATTCAACGTCAATGGCGGCTCGATATCGATCGGGCACCCCTATGGCATGACCGGTGCCAGGCTGACGGGTCATATTTTGATCGAAGGTAAGCGGCGCGGTGCGAAATACGTCGTGGTTTCCATGTGCGTGGGCGGTGGAATGGGTGCAGCTGGATTGTTCGAGGTCGCCCGATGAAAACCAGAGACTTGCTGTTATATCATGGCCTGCCGTTGCTGGTGGTCCTGTTTTCTTTCATCTGGTTCGCGATTGTCGGCGATTACAAGGCACTTAAGGGTGAGTCCGGTATCATTGAGAACATGACCGTGCTGTTCCTGGTGGGCGCCATCGGATTTTGTATCTCCTCGATCATTAGTGTGAACAAACTTGGACAATCAGGTACCCTCAGGGCCTGGTTGTTTATCCTGTTAATGGGTGCGGCTTATTTCGCGCTCGAGGAAATTTCCTATGGTCAACACATGTTTGGCTGGGGCACGGCAGAAACCTGGGCAGAATTAAACAACCAGGGCGAAACCAACTTGCATAACGTGCACGCACTGTTTGATCAATTGCCGCGGCTGCTATTGACGCTGGGAATCCTGGTTGGCGGAGTGATAATGCCGCTGTACCGGTATTTTCGTAAGATCAAGCTGGAAGAATCGAACCGCCTCTACTGGCAGTGGCCGACGCTGGATTGCATCACGGTGGGACTGCTGGTTATTTTCATCAGGCCGATTCTAACGGTGATTGACACCAAGATTATCAACACCGGCGAAATGAAAGAAAACCTGATTGCACTATTCATCCTGCTCTATTGCGTTTCGCTCCACGGCCGAATCCGGCGGAAAATGAAGCAGAACCAGGCAGTTTAAGAACAGAGCTGCGGCTATAAAAGTTCATTTGCCCTTCCAGACCGGGTCTCGTTTCTCGGCAAAAGCCCGCGGGCCCTCCATAAAGTCTTCCGACATCAGCATTTTCTGGTAGATCGGTAAATCGCTATTACCCGGCTTGGTCGCGGCGAAAGCCTGTGGCATTGGCAGGTTATGTATCGCAGGTACGACCTCCTTTAACGCCTGTAGGGCAAGCGGCGCACCAGTCGCCACTTCTCGCGCCAGTTCCCGTGTGCATTCCATCAATTCATCGAGCGGACAAACACGACATGCCAGGCCCCATTGCCGGGCTTCCACGGCACTCATGCGGCGCCCGGTGTAAAGCAGGTCCATGGCCACGTTGTAGGGAACGCGGCGCGGTAGAATCTGGATTGCGCCGACATCGGGCAGAAAGCCGCGCTGCATTTCGGGCAGGAAGAACTCGGCATGGTCTGCCGCAACGATCATGTCGGTGGCAAGAGCGATTTCGAATCCGCCTCCCACCGCCATGCCGTTTATCGCCGAAATGACAGGCTTTTTCAGACCCCAGAACTCGCTGATACCGGCAAATCCACCGGGACAGGTAAACGCACTATTGACCGCTTCCTCGTTGTTGTCGATGGCGGCGATTTCCTTCAGATCCCAGCCCGCGCTGAAGATCCGATCGCCGCTACCGGTGATGATGCCGACCCGCAGGTTGTCGTCTTCCTGCAGCATCGAGAGAGCTTCATAAATCGCGTTTGAAACGCCCGGATTAATTGCGTTGGCCGGCGGCCGATCGATGGTGATTTCAACAATGCGATCGTAGGTTTCAACCCTTACTTCTGCGCTCATGACAACCCCCGAAAATTGTATGTGAATGCCACCAATATATGTCAAAATCGCATCGCATTCACGCTTCGTATTTTGCCCATGTCACATTGGCTAAATCCATTACTGTCGCCGCGGTCGATTGCCATCGTCGGTGCCTCTGAACGCGAGGCCAGTCTAGCGGCAATGACGCATAGGCAGTTGTCAGACAGTGGCTACGACGGTGAGATTTACTCGGTTAATCCCAAATACCAGTCGTTGCATGGAAAACCCTGTTACGCCTCGCTGATCGACATGCCCGTAGTGCCTGACCTCGTGGTTTACGCCATTAGCGGTACTCCCCTGGAGCAGAGCTTCGACCAGGCCTTGAAAATAAAAGTGGGTGGCATTGTTATCTATGCCGCCAACTACATCGAAAATGATTCCGAGCCTAGGCTTCCAGCGCGTCTTTGCGACAAGGCCAGGCAGGCAGGGATTCCGGTTTGTGGTGGCAACTCGATGGGTTTTTATAATTACGACCGCAATGTCATGGTCAGTTTCGACCGTCCGCCCTTGGGTCGCACCGCAGGTCACATCGGCCTGATATTGCATTCCGGGTCCGGCATGACTTACCTGGCCAACAACGATTCACGTTTCTGCTTCAACTATGTCATTGCAAGCGCGCAGGAGACCAATGCGACAGTCGGCGATTACATGGATTACCTGCTCGACCAGGATTCAACCCGGGTTATTGCTATTTTCCTGGAAGCGGTGCGCGACGTGCCGACCTTCATCGCGGCATTGGAGAAGGCGTGTGAAAAGTCCATACCCGTGGTAATAACCCGTCTCGGTCGCACCGAGAAATCAGCCCGGCTGGCGATGAGCCATTCGGGCGCAATCGTCGGTAATCACGAGGCATTCATCGCGGTATGTGAGCGTTACGGTGTAATTTTATGCCACGATGCCGACGAAATGATTGTTACCGCGATGCTGTTTGCCGCCGGCTTTCGTGTCAATAGCGGCGGGCTTGCGAGTATGCTCGATTCCGGTGGCATGCGTGAACAGATGATCGACCTCGCCGAAGATCACGGCGTTCCGTTTGCCCGGATATCACCATCGACTAAAAAGGTGTTGCGCGAGCATCTCGAAACCGGGCTGGATGCGGTCAATCCGATGGATGGCATGGGAGCGCTCGGCAACAACACATTTCAAACCTATCTCGAGTGCGGAAAAGCCCTGCTCGATGATGAGGACACCGGGTTGATGAGCTTCGAGTTCGAGTTCCGTGACGGTTTTTCGCACTACCCCGAGTTGTTTGACGTAGCCAGGCAGTTGTCAGCTTATGGTGATAAACCACTCATCCTGGTGCAGAGCTTTACTTTCACCAATCTGAGTAATACCGCGGCCGAGTTGACCTCACTGGGAATCCCGGTCATCAACGGTATCGATGTGGCTTTGCGTGCGATGCGTAATCTGATGAGTT
>JARFPR010000084.1 GCA_029288195.1 Gammaproteobacteria bacterium
TGTGCCGATGCGGCCGAAGCAAATGGATTTACGCTTTCAGGCCTGGTCACGCAGGGCCGGTTTTTGCTGGCCAACGGACTGCTCGACGAGGCGCAGCGACAGGCGGAAGGCAGCGACAGCCTGTCGCAACTGGCGTTATCTCAGCAGGTTGGAACGCTCAGCCTGCCACAGGAAATGGGAGAGAAGTTCAAGGTGTTGGCAATGCAGAAAAACATGGCGTTGGAACTGCCGGCGATGCAGCGCAGGGGCAGCTATGGATAATCTGCACATTATTATCCTGGCGATCGTGCAGGGGCTGACCGAGTTTTTACCGATATCGAGCTCGGCCCACCTGGTGTTAGTGCCGCAGATGATGAGCTGGACGGACCAGGGATTGGTGTTCGATGTGGCAGTCCACATCGGTTCACTGATTGCGGTGCTGTATTATTTTCGGGTCGAGGTAAAGCGCATGCTGAAGTCCTGGACACGTTCGCTCGCCGGGGGCGAGGCCGATCAGGACAGCTTGCTCGCCTGGTGGGTTATCATCGGTACCTTGCCGACGATACTGGTAGGTTTCCTGTTACAGGGGCCGATCGAGGAAAAACTGCGCAGTCCCTGGATTATTGCCCTGGCGTCGATTATTTTTGGCCTGGTATTATGGTATGCAGACGCGAATGCGCGGCGTACTCGAAACGAATTCCAGTTGAAGCTTAAAGATGTACTAATCATCGGCTGCTTCCAGGTGCTGGCGCTGATTCCGGGCGTATCGCGCTCCGGTATTACGATCACGCTGGGATTGTTTCTCGGACTTACCCGTAAGGCGGCGGCGCGCTTTTCCTTTCTGCTGGCGATGCCGGTCATTTTCGCCAGCGGGGCTCTGCAGACAGTACGCATGGTAAGCGAGGTCAGCCCGATCGGGTGGGATGACCTGCTGCTGGGCGTGCTGTTATCGGCGGTCAGTGCCGGGCTCTGTATTCACTATTTCCTGCGTCTTATCGATCGAGTGGGTATGTTGCCATTTGTTATTTACCGGGTATTGCTAGGCGTGGTGATTCTCGTGCTGCTGAGCTGAAAAGCGTAAATGACGCAATCGGGTGATAATCCGCTATCGGAATCGATGCCGCCGCTGAAACTCGTCAAAGCCTGGTATTTTATCGGTGCGATGATGCTGCTTGGTGTTGCCGTGCTTTCGTTGATGCCGTCACCCGATATCGGGGTCAGTGACAAGCTGGCGCACCTGGCCACCTACTTTTTCCTGTCAGGCTGGTTCAGCCTGTTGGCGGTTAATCGGATTTCATTGGGCTGGACCGTGATCGGCCTGGTTGGATACGGAATGTTAATCGAGCTGTTACAGGGAATGACCGCGTATCGTTACCCGGAGTGGGGCGATGTCCTGGCCAATGGGGCTGGCGTGCTTGCTGGAATCCTGCTTTATTTTTCGCCGCTGCCGCGTTTGCTGAAATTCGTCGATGCCAGGTTAGCCCGGATTTTGCTGCGCTAGCGCTTTTTCCTGTTCGATTAAACGCAAACGAGCCTCGTGTATAGCCTTTCCCATGGCTTTTCCAGTCAGGCCCTGTTGCTGGATGCTGCTTATATCAAGGTCCCGCAGTTTAGCAGCAAGCCGCGCCAGGTACTCTGCCTGCGGGTATGGATCCTCCTCGGCTCCCTCGCGCCCGCGAATATCGGCGCGACAGGCATCGAGCATTTTTTGAAATCGTTCTGGTTTGCGCAAGCTGTCGGCGCGGGTAAATAACTTTAACAGGGTCGAGGCTTTAAGTTCCATCGCGCGGTGCGCCAGCAGATGAAATTCGGTCGTAATCAGGGCCAGTTCCGTGTGAGCACTCGGAACTCGCCAACGCTTGCAAAAGGCCTTCACCGGTTTCTTGCCACGCGCCTCGTGACCATGATGGCTCGGTAACACCGAGTCGGGAGTCGTCGCTTTACCCAGATCGTGCATCAATACGGCAAACCGGGTTTCATTGTCATGCCCGAGTGCCGCACTTGCCTGTAACGCCATCATCAGGTGCACGCCGGTATCGATCTCCGGGTGGTACCTGGGATTTTGCGGCACCCCGAACAGGGCATCTATCTCGGGAAATAACGCTGCCAGGACTTCACAGTCACGCAAGGTTGTGAAGAACACGGCAGGGTCGGATTCATCGAGTGCACGCGATAATTCGGACCATACCCGCTCGGCAACCAGTGCCTCGAGCTCACCCGACTGGCCGATCTGGCGAATCAGGTCGCGAGTCTCATCGGCAACCGTAAAACCCATTTTATGGAATCGCGCTGCAAAGCGGGCGACGCGCAGAACCCTTACCGGGTCTTCAACAAATGCCTCTGAAACATGCCGTAACAGGCGGTTTTCGATGTCCCTCTGGCCATCGTATGGATCGACCAGGTTGCCCTGCTCATCTTCGGCAATCGCGTTGATGGTTAGATCGCGACGCAATAAGTCCTGTTCGATTGTGGTTGCCGGGTCAGCGGTGATTTCAAATCCCTTGTAACCGGGACCGGTTTTGCGCTCGCTGCGTGCCAGCGCATATTCCTGTTTGCTTTCGGGGTGCAGGAAGACTGGGAAATCCTTGCCGATCGGCTTGTATCCGGCAGCCTGCATCTGTTCTGCGGTAGCCCCGGTTACCACCCAGTCTATGTCGTTAACGGGCAGTCCGAGCAGGTGGTCGCGTACACAACCGCCGACACGGTATACCTTCACAGATGATCCTCTGGATTGCCGGGTTGCGGGTAATCCTTGCGGAAGCTGTCGTAGTTGCGTTTGTTACCAAACATCGCCGGCAAACCATGCAGGTACTGGCGCAGGCTGGTTTCACAAAGGTCGCCGTCCGGGCAGACATTGTCAGTTTGTAATGATCGGTAGTTGTCCATGGTAAAAAGTTTGCCCGGCAGATTTTGCAGGATTAACGCCTGCATGCGCGACAATCCCTTACCCAGGGGCATGACGCGCACCGGAAGCTGTAAGCTGTCGATGATTAACTCGAGGATTTGCCGTAACGTAAAAACCTCTGGTCCGCAAACCGTGTAGCGCCTGGCGTGACTTTCGCGATCATCGACCGCGTTTACCATTCGTTCGACCAGGTCGCCTACATAAACAGGGGCCAGTTTGCTATCGGCGCAAGCAAGCGGAAAGTAGCCAAAAAACAATTTCAGAATTCCGGCAAAGCGGTTGATAAAATCGTCTTCCTTACCAAATACGACCGATGGCTGAAAACTGGTTACCTGCAGGCCGCGCTGGCCAAAGGTGTGCAACAGGTTTTCACCTTCACCCTTGGAGCGCAGGTAAAGGCTACCGCCAGTCGCCTGGTCGGCACCTAGCGCGCTAATATGGAGCAGGCGCTTGATACCGGTGTCACAACAGGCTTCGACCACTGACTTGATAAAATCGACATGGTAACGACGAAAATC
>JARFPR010000090.1 GCA_029288195.1 Gammaproteobacteria bacterium
TAATCGCCTTTGCCGAAACGTATGGCTATGTCGACATTATCCCTTTTAAAATTTTCGGCGGGAATGGTCTTCTTGGACGTGTTCGAATCGATCAGGTTGCGGCTGGCCGTGATATTCAAATCGATGCCCGGGCAGGCCTCGTGAAAACGATGCAGGCGCGGGATCAGCCACTTGGCGGCGAACGAAGGCGCCATCCAGACTGTCAGGGTCGCGTCTTCATTGGCGCCCCGAATTTGATGCACCGAGTCGATCAGCTTTTCAAATCCCTCGATTAGCATCGGCAGGCCAGCCTTTGCTTCATCGGTCAACGACAGGCCGCGGCCATGCCGGTTGAACAACTTGACGCCAAGCTGGCGCTCGAGGGTCTTGATCTGCTGGCTAACGGCGGCCGGCGTAATAAAGAGCTCTTCCGAAGCACGTTTGAAACTCAGGTGCCGGGCCGCACTCTCGAACACGCGCAAGGCGCTAAATGGCAGGTTCTCGATCATCCGGAATTCAAGTTAGCTTTGCTTACCTGGTGGTTAATAATTACTCGTTTGTGAAGTGTCGAAGTCCTTTCTAGTATCAGGATCAACCGGCGCATCGGGAAACAGTTCGGGCGAGCTGCGATAACGACGCCAACAAGCTTAAAGGATAAATTTCATGATTACTATCAGCAAGACAGCGAAGGCGATACAGCGGTTTTTCGAAGCCACGGCAAAGGCGCGGGTTAACTCAACCCTGCTGGGCATGGGACGCGAAAAGGTAGAACAACTGGGCTATTCCTACGAGGCGCTGAAGGCCGGCCCGAGCGCCTGGCCATGGCGTAAAACGACCCACGATAGTGCAACCTCAGGCGAAATCGGGGTGCAGGTACGGGGACTCAACGAGATTAGTGAAATACCGCACAAACAACAGCCAGCCGGCAGCCAGGAAATCGAGCAGGATGCGGCATAAACCGTTCGGAATTTCATCAGAAATTAACGATACGGGGCTAAAGTGGCTGCATTCGCGCAATCACTGCCACGTATACCGTTTTCCATATTTATACTGGAAAAGGAGAAGAGATGAACACCAAATCTGAAACAGACATTGACGTCAATGCAAACACCGAAACCCGTCGCGAAGACTGCACGGATCCGGTGCAGTCACCAGCGCAATCACGACCCCTGTCTGCGCGCCTCGGGCGGCTGGGCGCGTGGATGGCCGCGCGCATCAAAGCCCACGAAGACAGGATTATATCACTTCGGATCTACAGGCAGGACCGCCTCGACGGGCGTGTTACCGATGAGCGTTAGTAGGCGTGAGCCTGCCTCACAATAGTGCCGAAATGACTACGATTTGGCTTTTGCGCGCAATGATCGAATAATCTCATCACAAATGATCGTCTGGTTTCCGTGATGCCTCTTACATGCGCTTCATTTTCCACCCAGGATCGTCTGCCGGACGGCAGGATGATTTACTTGCGCGCAATCCATCCCAGTGACCGTAAATCGCTGCGCGAGGAACTGTTCTTCAAGCTGAGTCCGGAGTCCTTACGCAACCGCTTCTTCGGTCTGAAGCTGGACCTCACCCCAGGTGAGCTAAGTTACTTTACCGATGTGGATTTTTTGCATCACGTCGCGCTCGTGGCAGAGGTGGACTGCTGTGCCCATCGACGCCTCGTCGGGGTTGGCCGATTCGTGCGAGGCAACCGGAAATCCGAGCATGCGGAAGTAGCAATTACCGTGATCGACGATTTCCAGGGCATGGGCATAGGTAGCCTGTTATTGCAGCAGTTGATTGACTGCGCACGGCAACTCGGCGTGGTGCAATTCGAGGGCTCGATGCTTGCACAGAATTCGCGCATGGCAAAACTGTTGCATAAAACGCGGCTACCCTGTCGCTCCAGCCGCGAAAGCGGCGTGGTGTCCATGTCGCTGGACCTGCGACGGCAAGCCGCATGATGAAGCAGGCAAATATTTCGAGTCAATAAAATGATTAACCGGCAAGCTAAAGAGGATTAAAAATGGACAAGACAATCCCCAAGTACATTCTCGTCGAAAAAAGAATCAGGCAAGCAATCAGGCAGCGGGTTATTGTCGACAAACTGCCTGGCGAAAGGGTACTGGCAAAAGAATTCGGGGTTTCATACATGACCCTGCGCAAGGCAGTCGAAAACCTGGTTGCAACGGGTGTGCTTTACAAGATTCCCCAACTCGGTACCTTTGTTAATCACCAGGACAAGGTTGGTTTTTCGCCAAAAGGCGGCACCAGAGATAAGTTTATGGATGCAATTCAGTTGATAGTCGA
>JARFPR010000118.1 GCA_029288195.1 Gammaproteobacteria bacterium
CCGTAAACATCGAACGAGATTCCCATGTCGGCCTGATTTACGAGCACATGAGCGCGCATGCTTTCCGCGTATCGTGCACCCACTTCCTGATTAATATTCATGCCATCCGGGCTGGTACCTACGTCGATCACTTCCGCGCCCAACTCGCGAAAAACCGCCGGCGCAATATCATAGGTAGCGCCATTGTCACAGACGAGCACGAGTTTAAGACCACGCAGATTCTTGTGGAATGCAATCCTACTCTTACAAATCTCGATGTAACGACCCCTGGCATCTTCCATTCGCGTCGCCTTGCCGATCTGCTCCGGTTCGACCATTACCAGTTCCTGGTCGAGCATGCTCTCGATCTCCTGCTCGGTCGCATCGGGCAGTTTGAAGCCATCACTATTGAAAAACTTTACCCCATCGTCATGGTATGGATTATGCGAAGCGCTGATAACGATCCCGGCGACGGCGCGTTGTGACTGGGTAATATGGGCGATTGCCGGGGTTGGCATGGGCCCGAGCAACAGCACATCGAGTCCAGCGGCAGCCAGTCCGGCTTCGAGCGCAGACTCGAACATATATCCTGAAATCCGGGTGTCTTTACCGATGACGACCTGCCCCCGGCTGGATTGTGACAGGACTTTGCCGGCAGCCCAGCCGAGCTTCATGATGAAATCGACCGTCATTGGCGGCTGACCAACCCGACCACGAATGCCGTCGGTTCCAAAGTACCTGCGACTCATGTTGCCACCTGTCCGAGGGCTTTAACCACCTTGATCGCATCCAGGGTTTCGGCCACGTCATGCACGCGCAATATATCAGCACCCAGCATCGCGGCTATTACTGCGGTCGACAGGCTGCCATAAAGTCGGTGATCGACCGGTTTGTCGATAATCGCACCGATCATGGCTTTGCGAGATAATCCAGCCAGCACAGGTACCCCCAGTTGTTTAAATTCGTCTAAAGATTTTAACAATAATAGATTATGCTCGATGGTCTTACCAAACCCAAATCCCGGATCAATAATAATGTGCCCTTCTTCGATACCGGCATCGAGTGCCGCGTCGATACGTTGCTTGAGGAAATCCTTTACCTCTCCGACAACATCGGTGTAGACCGGGTTTTGCTGCATTGTCTCCGGCGATCCCTGCATATGCATGAGCACGACCGACACTCCCAGGTCCGCTGCTACCTGCATTGAATCATCGAGCTGCAACGCCCAGATGCTGTTAATGATGGATGCACCCGCCGCTACTGCAGCCTGCATGACACCGGACTTGTTGGTGTCAATTGAAATCGGAATCTCGGAAATCTCACGGATGGCGTTGATCAACGGGATGGTGCGCGCGAGCTCTTCATCCAGATCAACCTGCCGTGAACCGGGCCGAGTTGACTCCCCGCCAATATCAAGTATATCGACACCTTGTTCAATTAACGCCCGGGCGTGCACAAAAGCTTTTTCGGTGGTGTCGAATTTTCCGCCATCCGAGAAAGAATCGGGGGTTGTATTAACAACCCCCATAATCTTTAGATCAATGGATATTGGCAGCAGCACAATCGAACCGGGCTAGCTGAAGCCCGCGCTCCGTTTAGTGCAATTTAGCGGGATCCAGGTCAGGATCTTCACCGGTACTGGCTTTTCCCGTGGGTTCATCCGGGGTTGGAGGCGTTTCATCATCCGACCAGTCAGCGGGCGGACCCGGCTCCTTACCTTCCATGATGGCGTCAATTTGACCGGCATCAATGGTTTCATATTTCATTAACGCATCAGCCATCTTGTGCAGTTTATCCTCCTCCTTGGTGAGGATATCGAGCGAACGCTGATAGTTACGATCAATGATGGTGCGAATTTCGGAGTCAATCGCTTGCGCGGTCTCGTCGGATACCGTCTTCTGTTTACCGTAGGACTTGCCGAGGAAGACTTCACCTTCATCTTCGCTATAGGTCAGGGGACCCATACGATCTGACAAACCCCACTGGGTGACCATACTGCGGGCAATACTGGTGGCACGCTCGATATCGTTTGAGGCCCCGGTAGTCACCGCGTCCGTACCAAAAATCAGTTGTTCCGCGATTCGCCCCCCAAACAGACTGGATAACTGGCTTTCAAGATGGCGTTTGCTGTAACTGTAACGATCATCTTCCGGCAGAAACATGGTTACCCCGAGTGCACGCCCACGCGGAATGATACTGACCTTGTAAACCGGATCATGTTCGGGTACGAGGCGACCCACGATGGCGTGACCTGCCTCGTGATAGGCGGTCAATTTCTTCTCCTCGTCCTTCATGATCATCGACTTACGTTCCGCACCCATCATGATCTTGTCCTTGGCGCGCTCGAATTCTGTCATCGTTACCAGTTTTTTGTTGGCACGTGCGGCAAAAAGCGCGGCCTCGTTGACGAGGTTAGCCAGATCGGCGCCGGAAAAACCGGGGGTGCCGCGTGCAATCACCATCGGATCGACATTCTCTGCCGCTGGCACCTTGCGCATATGAACCTTGAGGATAAGTGAGCGGCCACGCACATCGGGCAGGGGAACAACCACCTGGCGATCAAAGCGGCCAGGGCGTAACAAGGCCGGATCAAGCACATCGGGGCGGTTGGTTGCCGCAATGACGATGACGCCTTCGTTACCTTCAAACCCGTCCATTTCAACCAGCAACTGGTTCAAGGTTTGCTCGCGTTCATCATGCCCGCCGCCCAGGCCGGCACCGCGATGTCGTCCTACCGCATCGATTTCATCGATGAATATAATACAGGGCGCATGCTTCTTGGCCTGGTCGAACATATCACG
>JARFPR010000135.1 GCA_029288195.1 Gammaproteobacteria bacterium
TTTCGACATCATCGCTGTCCCATTTTCCGTAACCATAAAGGAAGCGCATCTGGCGCATCCAGATGCGTGCCGATAGTTCAGCCGCGCGCTTGTCCCAGTGTGAATTGATGCCGAGCACATGAATCGCGTCGCTGGGGGTAAATCCACTATAGATTGCCAATCCGAGCCGCTTCAACTTGGCCAGTGCGCGGGCATAAGTTCGATCTTCCAGCACGATTGCATCGAGTTCAATCGGCTTGTCCGATAACAGTTCCCAAGCTTCGAGTTCAGTCGCGTTAAGCTGTTGCAACAATGCCTGGTTGTTTTCCAGGCGCATGACGAAGCGGTTACTGCGGGCACTGGCCATGCCCTCGAGTTGCGATTCCAGTTTCGGAATGATCTCGGGATAGAGGTGGCCCAGCAGGCTGGTTGGAACAACCCGTCGGGGTCCCAGCGACAATCCCTTGTGACCGCCAAAATGGATTTCGCTATCGCCGCCGAGCCCGATTGAATTCACCCGCACCGCCTCGACCATCGGTTGCCAGTCGCCGATCCTGGCGCCATCCTCACACAGCTGCGGTCGACCATTGCTGACGATCGCGATATCGGTGGTGGTGCCACCCATATCGGCGATGATCGCGTTGTCGAGGCCTGACAACCGGCAAGCTCCGATCACGCTCGCGGCAGGACCGGAAAGCACGGTCCCGATCGGTTTTTCGATCGCGTTTTCCAGGCTGGCGAGCGAACCGTCGCCTTTCACCAGCATCAACGGCGCATCAATTTCGTGGCGCGCGAGGATTTTCTGTACCGAGCCGATAAGTTCCCTGATCGGTGGCACCATACGCGCATTCAGGGCCGCGGTTAAGGCGCGACGCGGGGCACCCAGGTTTGATGCCAGCTCGTGCCCACAGATAACCGGCATGTCGGTTAATTCGATTACGAGTTGCTTGATACGGTTTTCGTGACTCGAGTTACGCGTGCCGAACATGCTTGAAATCGCGAATGCGGAGACCTGGTCCTGCAGCTTTTCAATCGCTTCACGCGCACCGCTTTCGTCGAGTGGCCTGTGTTCGCGGCCAACCGCGTCGTAGCCGCCCTCGAGTGTTACAACCATCTGCGCCGGTAATATATCCAGTAAACCACTTTGCCTGATCTGCTCGTCGGTATAGCCGGGCAGCAGCACGCAGACAGGCGCACCGAGATCTTCTACGACCGAATTGGTAGTCAGCGTGGTGGACATCGAAACCATGGTCACTTCGGCAAGCGCGACAGCGGGTAATTTCGCAATCACATCACCGATACCGTGGCTCAAATCAAAGCGCGTGGTGAGGCTTTTCTCGGCATTGACGATTTGCTTGTTATCATCAACCAGCACCGCGTCGGTAAAGGTACCGCCGGTGTCGATCCCAAGACGAAGCGACATTGATAACTCCAGTTATTATTGGACTCTAAGCCTTCGGACTATATATTTAGCACATGTGGCAGTCTACGACCGCTAGTTAACCATTTGCGACACGGTACCTCAAGAAATTGTCTTTTTCCGCGATTGCCGCGTCGCCGATTTTTGCTCCTGCAAAATCGGCATACCGTACATCCTGTACATAAGCACCGTGCTGGAGCGCCAGCCCGGTCGAATCCTCATTTACTCCCGTGTAAACTGCGGTTCTGCGCGCGGTGCTCCGAAACGTCGGACCGCCTTGCACTCGCGAAAAAATCCTGCTTTCTTGAGGCACCTGTTTCCCATGAGCATCTTTAAATTCAATAGCTATGTCAGATAGCTGCTTGTTACCGGAGTTCGATTCAGCCAAGGTTGCCGAGATCGCGAGGCGCCTGTTTGCCCTTGAAGGACCGATGAAGCAGCTCCACGGCGAACGCGATTTGAATTTCCTGATTGATGACGCTCGCGGCAAGTTCGTTTTCAAAATTGCCAATGCCCAGGAATCGCCGGCGATGCTCGAATGTCAGCACCAGGTATTTCAAAGACTGGCCGAGGCACAGGTATTTCCGTCAGTCGCAACAGCGCTTGAGTCGGTTAAAGGAAACCTCATCGAAACTGCACGCGACACGCAGGACAACGAACACTACTGTCGTGCCCTGCCATTCATCGACGGACATCTGTGGGCCGACTTCGACGAGTCAAAACTGGAGTTGCTGGCGGACCTGGGACACCGGCTCGCGCTACTCGACCAGGCACTTGCCGGGTTTTCGCACCCGGGACTGGAGCGACCCCTGCTGTGGAACATGGAATCGGCACTGCCGGTGCTCGATGACTATAAGCCCCTGCTGGCGGGTATCGCAGAACGCTCACTGGTTGAACATTTCGAAGGTGGCTATCGCGAACGCGTGCTGCCGGTACAAAATGAACTCAGACGCGCCGTCATTCATAACGACGCCAATCGACAAAACGTGATTGTGGATGAAAGCGGTCAACAGGTACTCAGCATTATCGATTTCGGCGATATGCTGGATTTGTGGCTCGTAGTGGAACCGGCAATCGCCGCCGCCTACGCGATGCTTGATGAACCGGATCCGCTGCTCGCCGCGCAAGCTCTGGTGGGTGGCTACCACCGGGCACTACCACTGACCTCAACCGAGATCGGTCTGCTTTTCGACCTGATCTGTATGCGCCTGTGCATGAGCGTCTGTATCTGTGCCCATCAACGCCGACTTGAGCCCGACAACGACTACCTCAGTATTGACGAGCAACAGAGCTGGGATCTGCTTGACAGGTTGCAGAATATTTCCTACAGCGATGCACATGATGCCTTCATCGAGACCTGCTGCTCGGTATGACACAGATATTTGTCATTCCGGCCCCCGAGCCGGAATCCATTTCAACAAACCACGGTTTCTTTTCGCAAAGCCCTAAGGGCTTTGCGGCTACCTTCCGAGAAGACGATGGAATAGATTCCGGCTTGCGCCGGAATGACAGTTTCCGGAGTCATCCCGATATGTCGAACCGCCGTGTAAGCGGAGATAACGGTTTAAGGCGGCGGGGATGACACAATTTGGCGTCATTCCGGCGCAAGCCGGAATCCATTTCAACCAGGCCAAATATTTTTGCGCAAAGCCCGGAGGGCTTTGCACTTGCTTTCCGAGAGGACGACGGGATGGATTCCGGCTTGCGCCGGAATGTCGATTTCGTAGCTATTCAAGTACGCGCTTGCGGTAGCTCTCGCGGTGAATATCCAGAATCTCGAGGCTGACGCTGACGACTTGCGGTAACAGCGGCTCGATGCGGCCGAGTACGCATTCGCTAAGCATCGATTTTTGCGCATCGCTACGCCCGGAAAGCAGGTGCAGCGCAACATGGACAAAGGAATCACGGGTTTGACC
>JARFPR010000160.1 GCA_029288195.1 Gammaproteobacteria bacterium
CCTTTTTTCAGACAGGACTCGGTCGCCGATGGCAGGCTTTCGGTCATTGATCCTGCGCGTATCCCACGGACTGTCGCCTGGGCCGAGCGCCTGCTGGCCCTGCCCGAGGTCCGCGATTCAGTAGTCGATGAATTTGAAGACCTTTATCTCGGCGTGATGGAAAAGAATGGTTCCTACAGCTTACAAAGACTAGCGGCGTAACATGATTAGGACTGCTATCATCTGCGCGAACTTCAACGGCGTCCCCGTGCAAGCGGGAACGACGATGTAGTTTCGGTTCGTATGGGGCCGGCATTATGCAAATGAAAAGAGGTCACAATGGCTAACTGGCTGGAAGGCAAGGTCGTCGATAATCGGCGCCTCAATCAATACCTGACTTCATTAATTATCGATGTCGAACTGGGTGGATACGAAGCTGGACAATTTGTCCGTATCGGCCTGGCGGATGGCGATACGGTACTGGCACGTCCCTACTCGTTGGTCAATACGCCTGACGAAAACCACCTCGAGGTCTACTTCAACATTGTCGAGGAAGGGCCTTTATCACCGCTTTTATTCGATCTCAAGACGGGTGATTCCGTGCTGGTTTCTGACAATCCTTCGGGATTCCTGACTATCAGTGAAGTCCCGCAATGCCGGCATCTGTGGATGATCGCAACCGGTACAGGAATCGGCCCATTCCTGTCGATCCTCAAAAGCGAGGCTGCGTGGGAGAAATTTGAAAAAATCATCCTGGTTTACTCGGTAAGTTATGCCGAAGAACTCGCCTACCAGGATACGATCGAACAGATCGCCGGGACCCATGGCGAACAATTCTGCTATCTGCCGATAGTCACGCGTGAAAAACTGAATGGAAGCCTTGGAAAAAGAGTTCCCCACGTGATGCGGGACGGCAGTCTCGAGCAGCAGGCCGGCATCGACATTAATGCCGAGAACTCACATGTCATGATGTGCGGTAGTTCCGACATGATTACCGATGTCAGCGCGGAACTGGTGTCGCGGGAGATGAAAAAACACCGCCGTCGCGACCCAGGTCATTTCACCACCGAAAAGTATCACTAGCTCACGCCGCGTAATACCTCGATCAGCGACAGGGTCATGCGCGCGGTTGCACCCCACAACAATTCACCATCGTATAAATCATAGTAGACGACCGGCCACGGGCGTTTCGAATCAGGATGCTGGCGTTCCTCAGTGCGGTAATTCGTTGTTTGGGCGAGCCACTTCAATGGCATCGTAAATACGCGTGCAACCTCTATTTCATCGAGATTCAACTGGTACGGCCAGGGTATGACACCCACGTAAGGCCGAACCTGGAATTCGCTAATGGTATGGTGATGGTTGATATGTCCGAGCACGTCGATATCGGCAGTGGAGATACCGATCTCTTCCTCTGTTTCCCGCAGTGCCGTGGCCAGCAACGACTCGTCTTCGTCATCGCGTTTTCCACCAACGAATGCAACCTGCCCGCTATGGCGATCACCCTCGTAACTGGTACGTCGCATATAGAGAATATGCCAGGCATCCTCGACACGCAGAAACGGCACCAGTACCGCTGCCTCGCGCGCACTGTCACTTAACATTTCCGGCGGTACATCGTAAGTCGTTTCGCGCTGGGCATGCAGGCGTGCGCGAATATCATCGACGCTGAGATCGTCGAGATCAGGCACGTTTCGAGTTCCTGCTCCTTCTTGCTACTGCCAACTCGAGAAATTCCAGGCGCTTTTGATTGCTCGCACCTCCCCAGGCGCAGATTTCGTCAATGCTGCGAAAACAACCGAGACAGATATCTTCGTCATCGAGCGTGCACTTGCGCACGCAGGGTGATTCAACCCGCGGTAATTGATCAGTAGCCGAAGTTGCCATTTTCAAATTCCGGATGATCCTTGAAGTAATCGATCGATTGGTCGATCTGACTTAACAGGCGCTGCTTGTCCTTGCCGAGCACGCCTCTCAGCACCATGTGGTTGGAGACATGGTCGCTGCGGAAGATAGTACTCTGCAGTTCGGTTGCCGTAATCAATGTTTTCATTTCTTCACACAGCTCGACCGTATCGAGCTCCTCAAAGCCGTCGGCAAAACCGGCGGCAAACCTGTCGCTTCCCCGGTAAAATGTCAGCACCAGCGTCGCCAGGTAATCCGGCTGCGTATCGTTGACAAGCCGTGCCGAGGCAAGCGCGTGCTGACGACTAAGACCCCTGCCGCCAATACCGTTCAAAATCATCACCGAGGTCTTGATACCGGCAGCACCGGCGCGGATCAGCGCATCAGCCGTGGTGGCATAGGTCTCACCCTTGTCGATATTCCGCAGCACCTGGTCATCGCCACTCTCGGCACCGACATATATGATCTTTAATCCCAGGGATTCAAGTTCCTGCAGATCTTCATCGCTTTTACGCTTCAGATTCGAAGGCAGGCAGTACGAGGAGACCCGGTTAACCGAGGGTAACGCCGACCTGATTTCACCGAGAATGGCGCGTAGCCTGCGCATCGACAAAACCAGAGCGTCACCATCGGCAAGAAAAACCCGTCGTGGCTCGAGACCCTGCTCGGCACAGGCGCGAATTTCGGAAAGTACTTCCGCCTCTACTCGCGGTCTGAATTTTTTCTGTGGATCGGTATACATTTCGCAATAGGTACAGCGATTCCAGCTGCAACCATTGGTCACCTGGAAAATCAATGAGCGCGCTTCGCTCGGAGGTCGAAACAGCGGTTCTACATATTGCATGGGGAGTTGTTGATGCATGGTGGTCGAAGACTAAATTATTCATACCCACCGACACAAGTATTAGCCGCTTGCATCGGCACAAAAAAACTGTAATTTTAACGGGATGTCACCACAGATTATCAATACCGGGGTTTACCCGGTCGATAACTTGTCATCCGCTGATGCACGAACCTGGGTCGCAAAGTTGCGTGCCAGACTTGAGCAGGATGGTTCCTGCACCCTGCCCAACTTCGTAACCACACAGGCACTTGCCAAAATGGTTCGGCAAGCTCACTCTATAGCACATCTCGCTTATCCCGGCCCGACCGAGGTCAGCCCCTACTTCTTTAATTATCGACTCGGCAAGGGTGACGACGTCCCTGCCACTCACCCCTTAAGACGCAAAGGCAGGCGTAACCTGGCACAGGTAGCAGCCGACCTGATCCCACCGGATTTTTTGCTCAGCCAGCTTTATTGCAGCAATTTAATGCTCGATTTTCTGGCCGCGATAACCGGGAATGCGGTTTATCGGAACCAGGATCCATACCAGTCGCTTAATATTTCGGTTATGAACCAGGGCGGTTGCCAGCAATGGCATTTTGATAGCGGAACCATGGTGACCACATTATTGTTACAGGAGCCCGAAGCCGGAGGAATATTCGAATACGCCCCGGCGATTCGCTCCGAGGCGAACGAAAACTTCGACGCGGTGCAGGCGGTACTGGATGGCAATAGTGACCGGGTCCGTCAGAACCGATTACAGGCAGGCACGCTTTCGCTGTTTCGCGGTCATTATTCACTGCACCGGGTAACCGAGGTAGAAGGTTCCCGGCAGCGAATCCAGGCCATTCTGGGCTATTCCACCCGGCCTGGTTTAATCGGTAACAAGGAGTCGAGCATTTTGCACTATGGCCCACGCGTTGCCGAAATCGAAGCCAACACCCCGCTTTATCCAGAATAAGTCGTGATCTGGCAAAAACAGGTAGTTCGCAGGTAATTTCTTATTTGTCAGACAAATCAAAAAAGACTAGGATTGCGGCGCATAAATAAACCGGTTCAGGCTGCATTCTGACTAACCTAAACAAAGAGACTCAAGGTTGAATAACAAGTATCTGAGCATTTCCCATCGCACCCGCCCTACCCCGTTTACCAATCGGGTGGAGGCGGCCGGGGTTACCGCATACACCGTTTACAATCACATGTTGTTACCCACAGCCTTCGGCGGCTTTGAAGAAGACTACTGGCACCTATGTGAACATGTGCAGGTATGGGATGTCTCCTGTCAACGGCAGGTCCAGCTCAAGGGTCCCGACAGCGAGCGCCTGATGCAGTTGATGACTCCACGCGACATCCGCAAAGCGGTCATCGGACAGGGCATGTACGCGCCGCTGTGCGGCGAAAGAGGCAACCTGATCAATGATCCTATCATCATAAATTTCGCCCCGGGTGACTGGTGGATTTCGATTTCGGACAGTGATGTAAAGCTTTGGGCGAAAGGGCTGGTGACCGGATTCAGTCTCGATGTTCAGGTCAGTGAACCTGACGTCTGGCCGCTCGCGGTACAGGGACCCAAGGCCGAAGAACTGGTGACGCGGTTGTTTGGTGACGAAGTACCGGGAATTCGTTTCTTTCGTTCCAAGATGCTGGAATTTAGGGGCAAGAAGATGATGGTTGCGCGTTCGGGCTTCAGCAAGCAGGGCGGGTTCGAAATATATCTGAACGATGCCAGCCTGGCCGAACCCTTGTGGGACGAACTGTTCCGCCTCGGCGAGGACCTCCACGTAAAAGCCGGTGGACCCAACCTGATCGAACGCGTCGAAAGCGGACTGCTTTCCTACGGTAACGACGTGACCGAT
>JARFPR010000164.1 GCA_029288195.1 Gammaproteobacteria bacterium
AATCCTTTTTCGAACAGTTCATTGTAGCTATGCACCGCGTTGCGGGTAGTTGTCTTGCAGTAATAAAGAGCACTGTCAGCCTGGCCGATCAATTCATCCATCGAAAGGTTTTTGTCGAATTCGGTAAAGCCGATGCTGATCGTTACCTGTTCAACATTGGGGAAATTGTGGCTCGCGACTTTTTCTCGAAAGCGCTCGAGTGATTGCTGTGCCTGTTCGATGGTAATATCCATTAAAACCAACGCGAATTCTTCGCCGCCATATCGAAACAGCAGATCGTTTTCGCGGAACGAATCGGTCATTTGTTGCGCCAGTAATAATAAAACCTCGTCACCAAACAGGTGCCCGAGGCTGTCGTTGACCGATTTAAACCGATCTATGTCGAGCATGACGAAGACCGTGGGCGAGAAATTTATCGCGCGACGTTTGTGGTTGCTCGAACGCTCCAGCAATTGCAGTATTTTTTCATTGAATGCCCGCCGATTGTAAAGACCGGTTAATGCATCACGATAAGTGCCCTGCAGCATTTGCAGTTGGTGGCAGTAGAAATGAAACAGGAATTGCAGGTATTCTTCTTCGATCAGTTTCTTTGAATCGCTGGATTTGACGAGCAGCACAAAATGCTTGCTGGATAGGGGTCGATAACTGCAAAACCAGCCTTCGATATTGCTGTCGTAGTACCAGCTACCGGCGTCCTGGGCCCCGAAATTCTGTTCTAGCGTCGCCAACATCTGTTCGGGAATGTTCTGGTCGAGTCCGCCGCTTCTGGTCAGCCGATTCCAGTGTTTGTCGCCATACTCAAAAACTTCAATTTCGATTTCATGGGCATGACCCGGTGCAATCTGCTGGCGAAATGCCTCGTATAACAGCTCCGGATCGTGAATCTTCGCGAGCGCGTAGAAAGAATAATAATTGCATTCAGCCATAATGTCCTTCTGCTCAAATTCCTAGATTTGAGAACAACCTGAGAGAAAGTTTCTGGATCAATGCCGTTCGATTTTAGAGACCGGTCAGATCAAAGTCAAAGCATTGGCCTGTCTAATGGGGGCAAAGTGCGTATCAGCGTTCCAGGTACTGAAGCTTGTCGGGGACACCTTCCCATTCGGCGGCATCATCAGGCGCAGGTTTACTGGCTGTAATAACCGGCCATAGCTGTGATAGTTCTTCGTTGAGTTCGAGAAACTTCTCCTGCCCCTCCGGTATGTCATCCTCCGAGACGATTGCTTCTATAGGACACTCCGGTTCGCACAGGGTGCAATCAATACATTCTTCAGGATCGATGACGAGAAAATTAGGACCTTCGTGAAAGCAGTCGACCGGGCATACATCGACGCAGTCCATGTACTTACACTTGATACAGTTTTCGAGAACAATAAATGTCATTGTTTATCCCTGAGCTACGTGTCTCGGAGTGGGCGCAGTCTAAATTGGCGCCAGTATTAATCAAGTTGATTATCCTAATGTTGTTTCACGATTTGGCAAGGCTTTTCAGGTGGTAAATCAGCTCCAGCGCCTGTTTAGGGCTTAAATCGTCCGCATCGATCGCTTCAAGTTCGGCAATTAATGCATGCGGCGTCGTATCTTCAATCGGTGTTGCCGCGGTAAACAAATCTCCCTGTGCCTGCGTCGACTGCTGCTCGAGTTGGTGAAGTTTGTGGCGGGCGAGTTTTATCGCCTGTTCGGGAATGCCTGCGAGACGTGCGACCTGCAATCCGTAACTCTGGTTTGCCGGGCCGGGTTTCACGCTATGCATAAAAATTACGTCGTCTCCATGTTTTACCGCGTCGAGGTGGACGTTTTCGATATTTTGATATTGTTCAGGCAACTGGGTTAACTCAAAATAATGTGTTGCAAACAAGGTCAATGCATTTGAATATTGTGCCAGATGATCGGCGCAGGCCCAGGCTAACGCCAGCCCGTCAAAGGTACTGGTGCCACGGCCGATTTCGTCCATCAATACCAGGCTGTTGGCGCTGGCATTATTCAGTATATTGGCCGCCTCGGTCATCTCCACCATAAATGTCGAGCGCCCGCTGGACAGGTCATCGCTGGCGCCGATACGGGTAAACACCTGGTCGATCGGGCCGAGTAGTGCCCTGCGTGCGGGCACATAGCTACCCATGTAAGCCAGGATTACGATTAATGCGGTCTGG
>JARFPR010000165.1 GCA_029288195.1 Gammaproteobacteria bacterium
AGGAGGGACACTAAGCCTGTCGCTTGTTAGAATTCACTTGAATTCAGTCTGGGGATAGGTATTATTCCAGACCTTTCCGGGGGGCGTTAGCTCAGTTGGTAGAGCATCTGACTTTTAATCAGGTGGTCGGGCGTTCGAGCCGCCCACGCCCCACCACTTTTCTTCTTTAAATCATAAAGTTATAAAATACCTCGCAATTCCCCATTGCGAATTTTTATGAATTTATGAATATTTTATGAATAAAATCCGCTAAGTTATTGATTTAAACTTGCGCAAAACGTGGCAGGTTTGAGCTGTCAAAACAATTCCAGTGCAATGTGATGGTGGCCTAGTTAAATCTAAAAAGCGGACGCTCGAGATTCGGTAGCCAGCAGCAGAAAACGACCCACAACAGACCCTCAATTCACCAGGTTGAGCGTCTGTTTTTTTGTGAGATTGTGTCGGAAGTTCGATTCCACCCCTAGAAACGCTCCGAACAGATAAAAGATTTTCACCAAAAGTGAATACTCAAAAATTAATTAAGTATGCGTCTAGCGTTATAAACCCCACACATAAGTGTGGGGTCTTTCTTGCTAATTTCACTTATCTAATAACGATAAACAACGAACCACCATTACGATCGACTCGTAACAACACGGATGACGTGTTTTGCTGCAGCGCGGCTTTGAACGATTCGATGTCATACACCTTCCGTTTATTGGTACCCACAATCACATCTCCTGCTCGTAATCCACTATAAGCGGCTGGCGAATTGGGTGCTACTGCAACGACCAGCACCCCGTCGCCATCTGGATTGTTCTCTACTCGCAGTCCTTGCAAAAGCGGGGCAAGATTTTCGGTCTGTTGTTGTTGAGATTTAGCAGCGCCGACCTTGACCGTCAGTTGCATTTGGTCGCCGTTACGTAATATTGAAAGGCGCACCTTCTCGCCGATCTCCTTGACACCGATTCGACTGCGTAGCTGGGCAGTAGAGCTGGTCGTCTTACCGTCAGCCTCGATGATAATGTCACCCGATTTTATTCCGGCGCGGGCGGCTGGGGAATCTTCAAAGACATTAGTAACCAGGACCCCGAACTGCCCTTTCTTCAGATCGAACGCCTCTCGTAGATCCGGAGTAATATCCTGTATGCCAACACCGATTTGTCCACGTCTGACCTCGCCGTACTCCATGATTTGCCTCATGCTGGCCTTAGCCATGTTTACAGGTATCGCAAACCCGATACCAACATTTCCACCCGCTGGCGAAATAATCGCGGTATTGATACCCACCAGTTCACCTGCCAGATTCACCAGTGCACCACCCGAGTTGCCCGGATTGATCGAGGCATCGGTTTGAATGAAATTCTCATAACCTTCGATACCTAGCCCGCTTCGGCCCAACGCACTGACCACGCCGGTTGTCACCGTTTGACCGAGGCCGAAAGGATTGCCGATGGCCACCACGAAATCGCCAACCTCGAGCAGGTTCGAATCCGCGAATTGAACCTCGGTCAGGTCTTTTGCATCGACGCGTAAAATGGCGACATCAAGCTGGGGGTCCGTGCCGACTATCTCGGCCTCTAGATTGCGCCCGTCGATAAGCGATACATGTACTTCGTCTGCATTTCTGATGACGTGGTAATTGGTCATCACGATACCGTCGTCAGCATCGACAATGACGCCGGACCCAGCGCTTCGCTGGCGTCTTTCGGGTATCTGTTCCCCGGAACCGGGCGGCTCGGGAAGATCGAAGAAACGTCGGAAAAACGGGTCATTCAAAAGTGGGTTGTACTGAGTTTCCCGCTTGGAGTAGGTTGAAATATTGACAACAGCCGGATTGATTTGCCTGAGCATCGGCGCCAGCGTGGGAAACGGCTTGCCCTCCGCCGCGACGCTTGGCAAAACTGCATATGCCGGGGAAAGAATCAGTGTCGGCAGCAGCAACAGAATCCATAAACTCTTGATATTATTCATTTTCGAGTACTCCTATGCAGTTGGTAGCACCTAAAGGCCGGCTGC
>JARFPR010000251.1 GCA_029288195.1 Gammaproteobacteria bacterium
GCGGTTTTCTCGGGCTTGCGCCAGTAGCCGAGGAAAACATTCGGACCTCGCACCTCGATCATGCCGGTTTCTCCCAATGGTAATTCGTCACCGGTTTGCGGATCGCTGATCCTGATCTCGACCCCGGGTAACGGGAACCCGACGCTGCCCACTCGTCGCTCACCGTCGTAGGGGTTGGAGGTATTCATATTGGTTTCGGTCATACCGTAGCGTTCCAGAATCCGCTGCCCGGTGCGCTCCTCGAATTGCAGGTGGGTTTCGGCCAGCATCGGCGCACTGCCGGAAACAAACAGACGCATGTGTGAGACCAGGTCGCGATCGAAGCGGTCATCCGCCAGCAGGCGCGTATAAAAGGTCGGAACGCCCATCAGGGTATTTGCGTTGGGTAATTGTTCGATCATCCGGTCGAGATCAAACCGTGGCAGGAAGATCATCGACGCGCCGGTAATCAGGATAACGTTGGTAGCTACAAAGAGACCGTGGGTGTGAAAAATGGGCAGCGCATGCAGCAGCACATCGTGGCTGTCAAAGTGCCAGTAATCAACCAGCGTTAAAGCGTTAGAAAGCAGGTTGTCATGGCTTAACATCGCACCCTTGGACAAACCGGTGGTTCCCGACGTGTACAGAATTGCCGCGAGATCCTGAGATGCTCGCCCAACGTTATCACACTCCATTGGCATGTTATCGGCAGCCCGCAGCAGGCTACCGCTACCGTCACTGTCGAGACTGAAAACATGCGACTCGATGTCGTCGAAGTCCGGCTCACATTCGCTGCTGCAAACAAAAACTGCTGGCTCGGCGTCTTGCAGAAAATACTCCACTTCGGCCCGGGTATAGGCAGTGTTTAACGGCAGGAACACAGCGCCGGCACGAATGGTCGCCAGGTAGAGCGCAATCGCCTCGGCCGATTTCTGCACCTGCACCGCGACACGGTCACCGGGTTTAACTTTCTGCTGCAGTAGCAGGTTGGCAAGCCGGCCACTTAGTTCGACCATGCTAGCGTATGACCAGGAAGATTCCCCAGGTACCGTCAGCAGCGTGCGATTCTCCGCCAGGCGTCCGCCCAGTAAACCATCAAATAAATGATTAGCAGCCACTAGATTACCGGCACCGGCTTACGGCGCAGCCCGCTGAGCGCATTACCCGCGATCGCGAGCATAAGAATCCCGCCGCCAAGCAGGATATTCAGGCTCGCAGTTTCGCCAAGAAATAACCACACCCAGAAAGGTCCCAACACTACTTCGGTCATCGACAATAGCGCGAGTTCGGCCGCTGGCACCACTCTCGAACCAATGGTAAAAATGGTCAGTCCGAGACCGACCTGGAAAACGCCCAGGGATATCGCAATCAAAATATCATTGCGCGGTACTTCAAAGCCGTAATCCCTGACCTGGCACACCAGGGCGGCGGTAACAATTGCGAAGATACCCGCCAAAAAGACGGCCGGCAGCATGTCCTCGAGCTTGCCCCAGCGCAGCGCAATCGTGAATATGGCAAATCCCAGTGCCGACAACAAGGCACTCAGGTTACCCGCCGCCTGCCCCGCTGCTATACCATCGATTACCAAAACCGCCAGACCGATAGACGCGAAAATCATCGCGAACCAGGTTGCCCTCCGAACAATTTCCCGCAATATGATCCAGCCGAAAACGGCGGCCAGGAACGGTGCCGAGGCAAACAGGAACATCGCGTTGGCCACCGTCGTGGTCTGGATTGCGTAGATGCCGCCGGCAAACGCGACGACGAGCGCGGCACCACCAATGGCGCCGGCTACTCCGGATTTTCTGATAACCGCGACCGGTTTGAAATTCGATCGAAACGAGATGATACAAAACAGGAAGGTTGCCAATGCAATCGAACGGTAAAACAGGATCTGCCAGACGTTGGCTTGCTCGATCAGGCGAACCCCGAGACCCATCGACGACCAGAAAACACCCGCCATCAGGACCAGGATCACTCCCTGAACATAGCTGATGTTAGCCTTTTCAAGCCTGTCGGCAAGCAATTCGGGCATTCGCGTTAAACCGTGGAATTATTCTGCCGCCAGAGAGTAATCGAAGGTACTGGTCTTGAAAAGCAAATGTTTCAAGCCAGGTGTTCAAACAGCTTTATCCTGGGGCTGCAGCGGCTAAACTTCCTTGCG
>JARFPR010000346.1 GCA_029288195.1 Gammaproteobacteria bacterium
AGTTGCGCCGCGGTCAAGCCATCGGCTACCAGTGTCAGGCTGCGCGTAATCGGTTCACCAGCGACCAGTCCGTCGAGATCAGATTGCCATTCTTCGCGCAGCTCAAGCCGGGTCGCCGGCAGCCAGTAGGAACCGGCAACCCCGGGTGGAATCGCTTCAACATCAATAAAAACCTCCTGCGAGCGCAGGCGACGAATCTTGCCCCCGCTGCGGAACGGGTCGAAGGTCGAGCCCGACGGTATACGCACCTCAGCCATGACCGGCGCAATGCGAAGTCGACCACTTTGTTGCGGAAACAGTGCAAACTGCTTTTCCAGCACCAGGTAGGATTTATCCGCAATGCGCGTTCGGTAGTCGCGCTCGTCGCCCAGCGGTTCAATCACGACATCCAGGTCATCCGTCGAGATATCACCGAAATTGTAAGCGGAGATGCTGCTTGCACTCAGTAACCGCAGGGTGACGATAACCTGGCTCTGCACGTAAACTTCCGCTTTATCGACCAGTAACTCAAGTACCAGCTGATCATGCGGCACCGATGCCAGGCTCGAAGGCAGCACCTTGATCTGGAACGGCTTACTGCGTTCCTTGTCAAAGCGGATTGCCGGGATCATGTACTCGCCAACCTGCTTGGCCATTAGCTGCAACGTCCACTTGACGCTGCGCTGGTACTCACCGTTGACAATGCTGATGCTGTTACTGCGGCTATTACCCAAGATCATGAAATGCTGCTGCAGCATAGAAAAATCAGGGTCGTCGTCGGGGCTTTGATCGAGAGAGAATACCAGTTGAAAAGATTCGTTTACCTGCACCGGATTGCGATCAATTGTCACCTCGACCTCGGCCATGACCTGCTGCAATCCAGCTAGCACCAGCAACACCGATATCATTAAAGATTTTATCAAGGCCGTGTTCACCAGGGCTTGCCCTCCGCATCTACACCACCGCGCTTGCGGTACTGGTAGATAAATTTACGTCGCAGCAAACCGCCCGGATCATCGGGAATCTTGCGCAGCCATTGCTCCGCGGCCTGCTCGGACATTTGTTGATCGAGCTCGGCCATGCTTTCGCTCTCGGCCGCCTGCTGCTCCGCCTCGCTCGCCTGTTCCCGAGCCTGGGATTGCTGTTGCTCTGTGTCGTCCTGTCCATCCTGCTGCTGTGCCTGTTGCTGATTCTGTGCATCGGTCTCGGGTTGATCCTGACTACTCCCGGCCGATTGTTCCGACTCTTCCGATTGTGTTTCGCCCTGGCCGGATTGTTGCTGCTGTTGGTCTCCCTGCTGTTGCTGCTGTTCGCCCTGCTCACCCTGTTGTGGTTCGCTCTGCTGCTCCTGTTGCTGTTGCGACTGCTGATTCTTGAGAAACTCTTCAATCGCCTGCTTATTGAAGAGCGCATCTTGGTGAGTGGGATTTTGCTGCAGCAGCCTATCATAAGCGGCCAGGGCATCATCAAGACGACCCAGCCTGGCTAGAGCGTTGGCGTGATTGTAGGCGGCTGCCTCGCTTTCGAGTTGCTCCCAGGTGCCAAGCGCGGCCGCATAATCACCCGCGCGGTAATTCGAAGAAGCTTTCCAGTCCGGGTCGTCAAACAGTTCGGCCGCAGCCGCATGGTCTCCCTGCTCAAACAACTGGTTCGCGCGCTGATCGTTGTTTTGCCACCAGGCCGACCAGTCGAGCGCCTGCGCATCCGGCGGTAATACCAGTATGCAGAGCGGGAATAGCCAGATGATTCCGCGGCGAAACACCAGTGCTGCGAAGGGCAACGCAAACAGCAGCAGCCACGGGCCAAGCTCACGCCACAGGTCGGCAGAACGATCACTCAAACGGGCATCACGATCATCGATGTCTGACTCCATAATGTAGGCGAGCGCATTGATATCGATATCGTCGGCGCTCAGGGTCGCATATACGCCACCCCCGATTTGTGCAATTCGGCGCAGGTTGTCTTCCTTCAGGCTGGAAATCACGATCTCGCCGCCACGATCTTTCAGGAATCCACCGTTCTTTAACGGCACCGGTCCACCTTCGGGGGTGCCGATGACGAGTACCGAAACTCGCTGGCCCGGTTTGCTTTCAAGCAGGGTTTCAACCCGGCTCAGTTCGAGGTCGCTGAGCCCGTCGCTAACCAGCAATACATCGCCACCGGCGATGCCGCTATTCTCGAACAGCTCCAGCGCAAGCTTTAGCGCACGATCCGCGCGGGTTCCTTGCGCCGGCATCAATTCGGTTTCCAGATCTGGCAATAATGCCAGGATCGTATCGACGTCGCTGGTCAGCGGGGTTACCGCGAAGGCATCGGCGGCATAGACCACCAGCGCCGTCTGCCCCTCCTGCCTGAGGTTTAGAATGTCCGCGATTTTATGGCGCGCACGCACCAGGCGACTCGGCTTGATATCGGCGGCATTCATCGAGCGCGACATATCGAGCGCAATCACCAATGCACTATCATTGTGATACACCGGTTGCGGTAACTTCTCCCAGGTCGGACCGGCAAGCGCAAAGATGGCCAGCAAGGCGACAGCAGCGGGAATCCAGCGCGTCCATTCGCGCTGATTTTGACCACTGCTACTGAGTACGAAAGGCCGCAGGCGCTCATCGACTACCGTACGCCAGCTTCCACTATCGTAGCGCCGTACCAGCAGCAACCACAGCACCGCCGTGAGCGGTATCAGCAGTAGCAACCAGGCGGGGCGCAAAAAGTGGAATTGCTCGATCATGGCCGCGTCCACAGGCGCGGTACCACCAACAGGGCCGCCAGGATCAGCGCGAAAGCCAATGGCCAAACGAACAGGGCCCTGACCGGGCGCAGGCTTTGCGTGTCTCTCGGTAACGGTTCCAGCTCATCGAGCAGGTCGTAAATTTTTGCCAGCTCTTGCGTGTCACGTGCTCGAAAGTAGAGTCCACCACTTAAACTCGCAATCGCACGCAGCGTTTTTTCATCCAGTTGTGCCGAGGGATTGGTGCGGCGCAGACCGAACCAGGTGGATTCGATCTGTTCATCGGCGCCGATACCGATGGTGTAAACCTTAAGCCCACGCCCGGCGGCAAGCTGCGCGGCTTTCAAC
>JARFPR010000375.1 GCA_029288195.1 Gammaproteobacteria bacterium
GTGCGGCTTGTCGTGGTTCTTCATGTGCAGGTAGACCATGTCGAGGTGACGCTTCGACACAGGCAGATCGCAGGGCTCGACGATGACCAGGCTGCCGTGGTGCAGGCTCGGCAACATGTGCACAAGCTTGGACAGTTTGTCGAGGTCTTCGATCGCGCCGTAGCGGCGTCCGCCCTTAACGTCGCGCACGAATGGCGGACCGTAGACCGGGGCGAATACCTGGTTGTTGCCGCCGATGCGCACGCTCTTTTCCGGGTTGCGTGCGTGCTGGGTGAATTCGCTGGGTGCGGTCTGGCACCATTCGCGTGCGACACCCTTGTCGAGACGCACCCGCGTACCCTTGACGTCGGCGCCGGCCTCACGCCAGATTTCGAGCGCCTTCGGGTCGTCGCGGAATTCGAGGCCGATCTCCTGGATGATCCAGTCGGCCTGCTCCTCGAGCTTGACCAGGCCTTCTTCGTTCAGGCATTCGTAGAACGGGAGCTGGCGCTTGACGTATGCGGGCGCGGTGACTTGCACGCGGTCGCGTGCGCGACCGCCGCCTCGGCGTCGGCTGCCTCTTGTGCTTCTGGCTTGTGCTGGCTCAGTCACTTGACTCCCCGATGTTTGTTTCGTCATTCCCGCTTCTCTTGCGTGGGGCAGACTCTTATAGCGTGGGAGTATAACAACGGGTCACCGGGCTGTGACCGGTAAAAAATATTAGGGTTCGCATAAGTTGTATTTATGTTAAATTGCTCTAAGACCTTATTTTTAGGGCACTATGTTTTGCCTCACTTATACGAAAGGGAGTGTGATGTCGTTGCGTATGAAGCATTCGTCATGCCGGGCTTGACCCGGCATCCATTGAAACGCACCTGGGAAACTGGCCGGGCTGCGCCCGGGGGATTTCCGAGGAGTCGTTGTAATGGATTGCGGCTCGGGGGCCGCAATGACGGAAGGTTCGGGGCCGCAATGACGGGATATGGGGCGATGACGGTCAGCTCGGGGTCCGCAATGACGGGCGTTGGAGGCTGCAATGGCGGGGTATGGCGCGATGACGAAGGATAGTTATGCGTGAGTTGAGGCGGTTGGTGCATTCGCCGCATCATTTGTTTGTGTTCGAGGTTTGTGGGCGCTTGTTATCGTTCACGCGCGCGGCCGAGGAGCTTGGAGTTTCGCAGCCGGCGGTAAGCCTGGCGATGAGGCAGTGCGAAACGGCCATTGGTCAGGATATATTCGAACGCCGGCACCGGGCGATTCGACTGACCGATGCCGGCGAGCGGTTTTATAACCAGGTATCACTCAGTTTCGAGCGGCTGCTGCAGGCCGCGCGCGAGGTTAATCGGGGCGATGAGGAGCACCTGGTTACGCTGTCGATCTCGACCGCATTCGCGAATTACTGGGTCATGCCGCGCATGACCCGACTGCACCGCTCGCATCCGAACATCGACTTGCGCCTGCAGGTGGTCGATAAAGACGTCGATCTCGAATACGATAATGTTTCGCTGGGTATACGTCGCGGCCGCGGCAACTGGCCGGGTTACGATTCGGCTAGCATCGCGCGCGAGGAAATCTATGCGGTGGCAAGCCCGGCTTATCTCGCCGCCAATGCGCGACCGACATCGCTCGAAGACTTGCTCACGCATCAATTCATTCATTTGGAAGAACCGTTTCGGCCTCGCCCCACCTGGCGCGACTGGTTCGAATCTTTCGGCGTCGACTTCGTCGACCGGGGCGAGGGGCTGCGGCTGAACGACTACGCCCTGGTCATCCAGGCGGCGATGGCCGGCGAAGGCATCGCCATCGGCTGGCGTCACGTCACCGATTCGCTGATCAAGAAACGTCTGCTGGTGCCGGTGCTGGCGCAGAGCTGGATCACCGGCGAGGAATTTCACCTGATCTGGTCCGACCGCACCGAGTTGTCACAATCCGCGCAACAGGTACGCGACTGGATCATCGAGGAATCAAAGGCCGCGGCGATGGTGCGCCTGCCCTGAGAACGAAAGCGCAATTTACCGTCGATTGAGACTGGTCAATCCCTGTCAATAGAATCAAGACCTCTGCCAAGAATTTTTTTTCCATCTCCCGAACTTTCAAAACCTGAATCCAAATCAATTGGTGATAAATCCCGTGGTTCTTCTTTTCTTTCTCGCCGCAGAAACGAAATTATCCACCTTGTTAAACAAATAAACATGCCCCCGATTATCACCAGTAATTGAATAACGACTGTCAAAGATAATCCCACGGTTAAGGCGACCACTGCCAAATTTAAATTATTTATATAACTGGCAATGACTGGCGGCATATTATCGAAATATGTGTTTGACAAGCTAAGCGCAAACTCGGCAACAATCGCAACGAGATCCGACTCAGAAATAATTATCGGGGAAACAAAATAGATCAGTAAAAATGTGAAAATCCCGATAATTACCGGGCCTATGAGCAACCTGAACATAACTCGTATCACCTCTGGTTACATTATAGTCTAGCTGGCCCATAAGACTTTCTCCTGGCAATTTCGGGGAGGGTAAATCTATTTCCAAATAACCTGTGCGCGACTGGATCATCGAGGAGGCGAAGGCCGCGGCGATGATGCGTCTACCCGGAATTTTGGTGATCGCTACCCGACGGTCGAATCAAGTTAACTGTCAGCATAATTGTCCGCCAGGGACGGGGGCGGGAAGGTTTTGTAGCCCGCAAACGGGACAAAAGTTATAATTCGGTCGAGTTCGTTCCGGACAGCCGTTAAAACAGGCAACCTCAACGCTCGGGAACAAGACTGAAAATGAAAAGCCAGGCCTTAACTGACGACGCCCGTGTTACCGCATCTCGAATCCCTTTTGGTTCGCTTGCCTATTTTGGCGCCGGCGCCTCGATTATCGCCTGTTATGGCAAGGTCCTCATTTTAGGCTCTATTGCAGCTCTTGGCTTTCCCGACATCGAATTCAATCCGCACCTGCAGGCACTGCTCATGTGGCTGCTCGGGCTGGTTGCGATCGTGGGGCTCTTTTATGACCGGCGCTTTCACGGCCGGCGTTACCCCATGGTTTTGGGCATCGCCGGGGTTATCATCATCGTCGTTACGCTTTACACACACTATGATCCGCGGATCGAAACCTCCGGATACATTTTGCTCGTCATCGCCGCGCTGCTGAACCAGACCGCACGCCTGACCCAGCTGAACCAAGAGGTCGAATCCCAGGCCCGGGTCGTCAAGAGCCAGGCCGAGGAACTAGCGGCGCTGAACGAAAACCTCGAACAGCGGGTTGACCACCAGGTCGGCGAAATCGAGAAGCTCGCGCGGCTGAAACGATTTCTCGCGCCCGAAGTGGCCAGTGTCGTGCTCGCGGAACACAAAGAGTCGATGCTGGAGAGCCACCGCAGTTATGTCGTCACGCTGTTTTGCGATATCCGCGGCTTCACCGGATTTTCCGAAAGCATGGAACCCGAGGAAGTCATGGAGGTACTGCAGAGCTACCACGAGGCGATGGGTAAACTGGTTGCCGAATTCGGCGGCACGATCGATCATCGTGCCGGCGACGGCCTGATGGTTTTCTTCAACGACCCGCTGCCTTGCGATCAACCCGAGTGTATGGCAATGTATCTGGCACTATCCATGCGCACTCGTTTCGACGAACTCAATTTAAACTGGCAAAAACAGGGTTATCAACTGGGCTTCGGTATCGGCATCGCAAGTGGCTATGCCACCCTGGGAATCGTCGGCTACGAGGATCGCTACGACTACACGGCAAACGGCAACGCGGTAAATCTCGCCTCGCGCCTGTGCGACACCGCGGCCGACGGGCAGATCCTGATCAGCAAAAAGACTTACCTCGCGGTCGAAGACCAGGTCGAAGTCAGTGAAATCGGGGAGTTGACGCTGAAAGGCATCGCCAAGCCCGTGTTCGCATACAACCTGCTGCGCGCTAGCGAAGCATCCTAGCCGATAACGAAAGCATGCAAGACGAGAATTCGAAAAAGTATTTACTGGTCATCAGCATTCACGGCCTCATTCGCGGCCACGACCTCGAGCTGGGCCGTGACGCGGACACCGGTGGTCAGACCAAGTATGTCGTCGACCTGGTCAACGCGCT
>JARFPR010000467.1 GCA_029288195.1 Gammaproteobacteria bacterium
AGCCTTCCGGAGAGACAAAACCGGTGTACTCGAACACCTGGCCGCCGATGAAGCCGCCTTTGTTGTCGCCATAGGTATTCTTGACGGTGTTGCACATTTCGCCGATGGCTATCTCGACGACGCCGGTGGTGACGCCGGGATTGAGCTTGACGACGTTGTAGAGCATGACCGCGCCGAACGGGATCGTAAACGGATTAAACATCGATTGAAACTCCTGATTCATATGCTTGTGGTCTTGAATATGGGGGCATTGCGGCGGCGCTCAACCACGGAAACAGTAAGGAATTAGAGGGCCGCGGTACTCGAGGCGCCTCCGAAAAAGCATCATTCGCAGGGGCACAGGTTTTGCTGCGGTTTCAATCGAAATCTCGTAACGAGCGTCGATATCCAGCTGCAGGGATGCCGGGTGTACGCCAACAAAGTAGGTGTACCCTGATATCACGACCCTCAACCTGTTCGGCTTAGCGGTGACCCAAACGCCTCCTCGCCACGTATACAAGCGACAATCACAAATACTGGAAAAAAATAATGGCTTACAAAATAGGTACCACGCTTAAGAAAACTGAAACCAGCCTGGCATTGTTGAAGGTGCTCGCGGAGAACAGCTTCGACTCGATCCTGATTACGGACGCAACGAAAGCCGGGAAAATAATCTACGCAAATAAAGCCTTCAAGAAACTCACCGGTTATGGAGCGTCTGAGGTCATCGGCAAATCACCCCGGATTCTTCAGGGTGTGGGTACCGATAAAAAAGTGATCAAACGTCTTGCCGCGGCGCTGAAATCGGGCAAGAAATTCGAAGGCAAGGCCATCAATTATAAGAAAGACGGCACTCCTTTCATCATGTTCTGGAAAGTGCTGCCGATCAAAGTCGGGAAGAATATCGAAGCCTGGGTTGCCATCCAGAGAGAAGGCGCAGCCATTTGATACCTGGAAACCCCAGGGCCGGTTCCTCATCGAGGTAGCCGACGCCTTGCTGACACCTCGCGTCAGGAATTCCGGCAAAGGGATAGCCACAGCCCAAACACCCGATCCATTTTCGGCTTAATTGCTCCCGGTTGGAAGCTTGTCGTCTCCCCTCAAAGTGAGTATTCCGTTTTGGCAATGACTTGCCGATAATATCGATAATTCTGGGGAGGGAAATTGTTGAAATCTTTTTTGATCCTGCTGTTGATGCTGCTTTCACCATTTTGCGTGACGGCCGAGTATGCCCCCGCGACCGTGGAGATGCGGCTTAAACCATTGACCCCTGACGTCTACTATGTTCAGGGCAAAGCGAGGGTGGCAACTGACAATCAGGGCTTCGTTTCCAATGCCGGGTTTGTCATCACCGGTAAAGGCGTGATCGTTTTCGATGCACTCGGTACACCGTCGCTTGCGCAAAAACTGCTGGCCCTGATCCGCAGCAAAACCGACCAACCCGTTAAACGCGTTTACGCCAGCCACTACCATGCGGACCACGTCTACGGACTGCAAGTGTTCAAGGAAGCCGGTGCGGTTATCTATGCGCCCAAGGGCGTTAATGACTACCTCGAATCGGAGACCGCGACGGCAAGGCTCGACGAAAGGCGCTTTTCGCTCGAGCCCTGGGTTGACGATAACACCATCCTGGTGCCACCGGATGAGATCATCGATTCGTCATCCAGCTTTACCCTTGGCGACAAACGCTTCACCCTCAACTTCCAGGGTAAGGCACACTCGGACGGCGATCTGATCATGTTGGTAGAGCCGGACAAGGTACTGTTTTCAGGAGACCTGATTTTCGAAGGGCGCGTTCCTTTTATCGGCAATGGCGACACTGCCCACTGGCTGCAAACCCTCGAAAAACTCGAGACCGGCGGTTTGCACGTGATGGTGCCGGGTCATGGGCCGGCCTCGTTCGAGCCGGCAGAAACCATCGAGTTGACGCGCCGCTATCTTCGCTTCATGCGCGATACGTTCACCGCCGGCGTCGAAGATCTGCAGAGCTTTGATGAAATATATGCTCAAACCGACTGGTCACAATTCGAACACCTGCCAACGTTTGCCGATGCCAATCGCATCAATGCCTACCAGGTATTCCTGTCGCTGGAACAGGAACTTTTGAATCAATGACGGGAGTCGCAAATGAATAAACGAACCCTCTTTACCGCGTTGATCATCCCCGTGTTTCTGGCATCGATGAGCGTCAGCGCTCAGGCAGACGGCCCGCTGGTTGGACTCGAGTATCTCGAGCAGGTCAATCAGCGAATTCACAACATCGGCACCGCGGAACTCGAGGCCCTGATCGCCGAGGAGCCTGCGCTGGTGGTGATCGACGTGCGCCATGAAAGCGAGGTCAACGCGCGCGGCGGCATGATCGACGCCCACCGTGAAATTATCGTACCGCGCGGCTGGATCGAATTTCGCATGCCGAACGAAGTGCCGGACCTGGCTACGCCGATCGTGGTTTATTGCGGCATCAACCAGCGCAGCCCGCTGGCGGCGGAAACGCTGAAACAAATGGGGTACACCCGGGTCAGCAACTACGCCCCCGGATTTTTCGAATGGCGCGATGCGGGTAAACCGGTCAAGTTTACCGACCGCGCGCTCGACTCGATGCTGTTTCGCAAACCCGAAAAAGTCGTCGATGGTGTCTGGTCGGCGATCGGTGCAACCTCGCCCGGCAGCTATGCCAACTCCGGCCACAACAACAACCTGTCGTTCGTCATTGGTGAATCCGGCGTGCTCGTGTTCAATGCCGGCGACAATTACCTGCTGGCACAGGCGTTACACGACGAAATCCGCAAAATCACGTCGCTGCCGGTAACCGCGGTGGTGCTGGAAAACGGCCAGGGCCATGCGATGCTCGGCAGTAATTACTGGCAGGCACAGGGCGTTCCGGTCATCGCCCATGTCGACACCGCGCATGAAATCGAAACCTACGGGGTCGATGTACTGCAGCGCATGCAATTGCGCAACGGAGAAAAGGCCCGCCATACGCAACTGACGATGCCCGATCAAACCTTCGACAAAGAACTCGTCATCGATCTGGGCGGACTGGAAGTTCAGCTGATGTACCTCGGGCCGGCACACAGCCCCGGGGACATCGTTGCCTGGATTCCGGCCAAACAGCTCG
>JARFPR010000068.1 GCA_029288195.1 Gammaproteobacteria bacterium
AAAATGGCTTCCTTTTCCTGCTCCAGGATAGCGGCGTCCAAATAGTAGCGTGCCGGAATCGTGAATGATTTTTCAGGATCGCGATTAAACGGCGCATCATCGGCTCGCTTTTGCAGGGCTACGACACTCATATTTGACTCCAATGCACTATTTTTCCAACTCTATAATCTAGTCTAATGAATACTCTGGCTCAAACGGTCAATTTTTATTAAAATAGATAATCAAATCTTATTAATCGATGCTGAAAAACCGCCTGCCACCACTCGATCCGTTGATTGCTTTCGAAGCAGCCGCGCGCCTGCTCAGCTTTACCAGGGCAGGCGAAGAATTGCATTTAACGCAGGCCGCCATCAGTCAGCAAATTCGTAGCCTCGAGGAAAGTTTACAGGTAAAGCTGTTCACGCGTTCGCATCGCGCGGTGCAGTTAACCAACGAGGGACGCGAATACCAGCACACCGTGGCGGCGATACTGAAACAACTCGCCGGCGCCACCATGGACATTCAGAATGTCGAATTCGCGCAGCAACTGGTGATCGGCTGTGACCAGTCTTTCGCCAGCCAATGGCTAAGTCCGAGGCTTTCGCAACTGCGACAGTTGATGCCGGCGGTTACGTTGCGCATCATCGCCTCGGATGACTATAACGAAAGCCTGGGCAGTGAAGTACAGGTAGCCGTTATGCATGGCGATGGCCTGTGGCCCGGCTTTCAAACCTTAAGACTGTTCGAGGAAGAAGTATTTCCGGTATGCAGTCCCGGGTTCGACCACGACCTGGCGCAGCAAGACTGGGTATCCTGGCTGCTGCAAGCGCCGTTGATCGACCTCGCTGATAGTCACTGGAACTGGATGAACTGGCGACTGTGGCTGGGAGGTAACAACATCGACCAGCCCCTGGCAAACCGTAACCTGCAACTGAATAGTTATCCGCTGGTCATCGACGCCGCCTGCGCCGGGCATGGCGTGGCACTCGGTTGGCGCCACCTGGTCGACGATCTGATCGCGAATAACCGGCTGGTACGACCCATCGAACAATCACTTAAAACCGATCTGGGATATTACTGTATCTGCCGCGACAACCTGGAAAACGACGCCAATGTGGTCCGATTTCGCAACTGGTTGCTGCAGCAGTTTGGTTTACCCGTCGAAACATAATTCATACTTGAGCCCGTTCGAGAACTATTTACTGTTATTACCACGCGATCAAATCCAGAATTGATAACATTTATCAATCGACAATCCGGCCCTGTATGGTCTTTAGGTAAAAATGGGCGTTTAAAAGTGCCTTCTGGCTTCAAATAAAGCGCTTCAGGTCAATTCCTGAGATAGTATTTTACAATTAGTGTTAACAGGTCCGGCTACTACTATTAATTGTCTAACCTGTAGAAATTGCCTGCTTACATGTCAATTACTGAATTCAAGGATCGCGTCAACAGCCTGTTATCAAAAGGAATCCACGAGTTTTCGATGAGCCTGGGAGTACTGGCACAAATCGAAAATAACAGCTACGAAATATACGCGGTTCAGTCAAACACGGGCGCTTACGTGCCCGGTGAGAAATATGCCCTCGGCGAAAGTTACAGTGGGGAAGTATTTGATAAGCAGAAAACGATTGCCGAAGCCGGTATCGCAAATTCCCCGACGCCGTTGCATCATCCCCTGTATCGTTCGTTGCCGCTCGAGTCTTATATCGGCGCACCCATAGTGATCAACGGCAAACCCTGGGGCTGCGTCGATTTTAGCAGCATGGCCCAGCGCGAAGAACCGTTTAGCGAACAGGAAATCAAGGCGGTTGAAACCCTGGCCATCGAGCTCTCGCAGCTCATCAGCGAAATCGAAGAAAAAAGCACCAGAAGGCTTAAAGTGAGTAGTAGTGCCCCATGATGCCGGCAAAGACCGCGGCTCCGACCCAGTGGTTGTGCAGAAAGGCACTAAAGTAATGTGCCGGCACCCGATCGGCAATCAGGAATTGTTCGTAAGCCATTAACAGCGTTGCGACTCCCAATCCCAGGTAGTAGATACCGGTAAATTCCAGGTCGACGCCAACCAGCACCAGGGCCAGCAAAAACAAGATCTGAAATACGGCAATCATAACGCGGTCATAATCGCCAAACAGGATAGCCGTCGACTTTACCCCGAGTTTCAGATCATCTTCCCGGTCAACCATGCTGTACATCGAATCGTAGGCGACGGTCCATACCAGATTAGCGACGTATAACAACCAGGCTTCCTTCGGTACCTCACCGGTCAGTGCCGCGAACGCCATTGGAACAGCCCAGCCAAAAGCGGCACCGAGATGAACCTGGGGCAGGTAATGATATCGCTTCATGAAAGGATAGCTCGCGGCAAGCAATATTCCCCCAAAGGAAAGCATTATGGTGAAACGATTCAGGCTTAATACCAACAGAAAGGCGATCAGGGCCAGCACCGCGAACACTGCGAGTGCCTCTGCCGGTGTAATTTTTCCACTGGTCAACGGGCGCTCCCGGGTGCGTTCGACATGCTGATCGATATCACGATCGGCATAGTCATTGATCGCGCAACCCGCCGAGCGCATCAGGAAACATCCCGCGACAAAAACGAACAGGATCCAGCCATCAGGTGAACCTTCTCCAGCAACTGCGAGTGCCCACAGCGTCGGCCAAAGCAACAGGTAAAATCCAATTGGTTTTTCGAAACGTATTAACCGGGAGTACAAGCCCAGCTTGTTGCGAAGCTCGGGCGGTAGGTCGGGAATTGAAAGTCCTTTAGTTTTCACCAAAAACCGATGCGTGTTGCGAAAAAATCGTTACTATACGCGTTTCTTTCAGCAGGGCGAAACAATGATTCGCAGTTTCAGGAATACGACCCCGAGTATCGGTGAAAACAGCTATATCGACGAGTCCGCGGTCGTAATAGGGGACGTCGTAATCGGGGAAAACTGCTCAGTTTGGCCACTTACCGTAATCCGCGGAGATATTAATAAAATCCGAATTGGTGATAACACTAATATCCAGGACGGAAGCGTGCTGCACGTTACCCACCGGGGTGACTACAGTCCCGATGGCGCCGAATTGCATATCGGCAACGAGGTAACAATCGGGCACAAGGCCCTGTTGCATGGTTGCCGAATCGGCAATCAATGCCTGATCGGCATGGGTTCGATCATCACCGACAACGCAATAATCGAAGACAACGTCATCATCGGCTCGGGCAGCCTGGTGCCGCCCGGCAAGATTCTGGAATCCGGGTATCTTTACCTCGGCAACCCGGTAACGCAGAAGCGCACGCTCACCGAGCGTGAGATCGAGTACCTGTCCTATGTGGCCGAGCACTACGTTCTATTATCACGGGATTATTGAGGTTTAATTAATGAAACGCTGGGAATGTATCGTTTGCGGATTTATCTACGATGAAGCGGAGGGCTGGCCGGAAGACGGCATTGCACCCGGTACTCGCTGGGCAGATGTTCCCGACGACTGGGAATGTCCGGACTGCGGCATGGGCAAGGATGATTTCGAAATGATCGAGATGTAGACCCTGGGCCACATTTCAATCAATTAACTTCCCACTGGCTGGCAATCTCGCGTAAGCCGGTTAGCGCCAGGTCGAGGGTTTCCTGGAAACGCGCGACCTCGGGATAGACCATGTAGGCCGGCCGCTTCATCTCGGGTGCACCGTCAACCAGGAACAACTCACTCTTATCGATAAATGGCTGTACTACGCGCATCGGAAAGTAACCCGAGCCGCCGTTTTGCCGAATATACTCGAGCCCGAGTGACCCGAGTCCCACCGATATTGCGGGTGTATCCATATCCGGAAAGGCTTCACCATGAAGCCGGCGAAACTCTTCTCCCCAGTCGACAAAAACATAGTCTTCAACCCAGCCATCCACCATCTCGCGTTGGTTCGTCGCCACCAGTAACAGGGTTTCTTCGAGCAGGTCCTCGACCACCAGGCCGGGCGTCTGACGCGGGTTATACATAACGCCGATATCGAGTAGCCCGTCGGAGAGCTGGCGCATCAGGCTCGGCGAGTAATCCGCCTCGACGTGAATCGCGACATCGTTGGCATTTTGTCGCATCCACGGAATCCATCTCAGAATCAGGCTGTCCCAGAGACTAACCTGCGAGCCGAGACCAATGCCGTGACTGAAATTTTCGGGCAGCGATACGCGTTGCTGCGCCTGCTGCCAAAGCCGTTGAATATTGAGTGCATACTCTCGAAAATGCTGGCCGGCCGAGGTCAGCTCGACCCCGGAATGACCGCGTGTGAACAGAATTCTGCCGAATCGATCTTCCATCGCCTTGACGCGAGCGCTGACGGTCGACTGGGTAACGTGCAAATTCTCAGCGGCACGATTAAAATTTCCACAGTCGGAGATCTCCAGAAAGGTACGAATATGGTCGATTTTCACGCGCGGCCTCCACTTAAAAGACGATCGGATTTTTCGATTATACTAACCATAAAAATTCACTTTTCAAATAGCCGCTAAACACTAGACTCGTGTCCTGTTAAAAATTCAAGGACACCCATGCGCGCCAGCTCGGCCATTTCCACCCTCGATACCGCTAACGGAGCCATTATCCTGGTTTTCGGCCTGTTCCTGTTCTCGATACAGGACATCATCATCAAGCATTTCAGCGACCATTACTCGGTGCTGCAGATCGTTTTCATACGTGGATTGATAGCGCTGGGATTGTTGCTGATGATGATCAAGTACACGCGCGAATCCATATCACTGATATCGCGCCGCCCGGGACTAATGGTGGCCAGGGGTTTGCTCGGATTCAGTTCCTATACGACTTATTACCTCGCGGTCGCGGCGATGCCATTGGCCGAAGTTGTTTCGATTACCTTTACCATGCCGTTGTTCGTCACCGCGATGTCCGCGCTGATTCTGCGCGAAAAAGTAGGTGCGCGACGCTGGAGTGCGGTTGTCGTTGGTTTTATCGGCGTACTGATCATTTTATCACCGAGTGGTGAATTCAACCCGCTCGCGGTCCTGTTCGCTTTCGCAGCGGCCATTACCTATGCCTCGCAGACCATTTTGACACGTTTCCTGGGCAGCCATGATCATCCGCTGACCATCGCCTTCAACGCGATACTGGTGTTTACCATTGCCAGCGGAACACTGAGCCTGCTGCTGCTCAACGGAATCATCTCGGTATCATCCGACCATCCCTCGCTCGCCTTCTTCGGGCGCGACTGGAGCATGCCGACCGATATCGATTTCATACTGATGCTGGTAATCGGTGCTATCGCCGCGGTTGGCTTTTACTGCCTGTCGAAGGCCTATTGTTCATCGGAAGCAAGCGCGATCGCGCCATTCGAATTTACCTATATCGTATGGGCGGTGGTATTCGGCTACCTGTTCTGGAACGAAGTGCCGGGAGTCACCACCGTTTTCGGTATCTTCGTGCTGATTTCGAGCAGCCTCTACATCTGGTACCGCGAGCGCCAGATAGAACGCAACGAAACCGCCCTGTTACCGGTTCAGGCGGCCGAGCTACCGCAGCAGGAGCAGTATTAATCCCACTGGTAGGCGCTGGCGGTAAATCCCGCTACAGGTTCCTTGAAAACCCTTTTAGCCGCGGTTTGTCCGATGCCATAGCAAACCTGCAGCGGCAACAGGTGCTCTTCGCGCGGATGACAGTAGCGTGCATGCGGTGCTGATTCCCAACCAGTCAAGCGTTGTTCGCGCTCTGTTTCGGACAGATCGGGATCGCTGCAGGCCTCGGCAAGCCAGCTTTCAAACTCCTGGTTGCGGGGATCAATGGAGTCATCGCGCTTACTCATTAACGCCTCCATATTATGGAACGAAAAACCAGAGCCGAGTATCAGCAGGTTTTCAGATTTCAATTCCGCCAACGCATTGCCGATGCGCACGTGCTCCGTAGCATCGAGGCTCGCCGCAAGCGAAATCTGGATGCAGGGAATATCGGCCGACGGATACATCAGCAAAAGAGGCACGAAGACACCGTGGTCGAATCCACGCTCATGATCGAGATTGCAGTCGACGCCCACCTGTTGCAACAAGCCTTGAACACGCCCTGCAAGCCCGGGATTGCCAGGCGCCGGGTATTCGTACTCGTAGGTTTCAGCCGGAAATCCATAGTAATCGAACAGCAAAGGTGGCGAGACCGCCGCGGTAACTGTAACCACGGGCTCTTCCCAGTGAGCACTGATGACAATGATGGCATCCGGTTTCGCAATCGTTTCCGGAAAGGATCGCAAAAAACGATTCATCGCGGCGTGACCCGGCTCGTCGAGCAACGGCAGCGGCCCGCCACCATGGGGGAAAAAGAGAATAGTGGCGTTGTTACTCATCACTTGAACAAGTTGTTAACTGCCTCCCGTAACTGAGACGCGATATCATCATTAACGATCACCCCCGCTTCAAGATCAAAGTTTTCCCCGAACGAGGGCACCGATACGCTCGCTTTTACCTGGCCGCCAAAGCGGGGAATCTGGCTCAGCGCAAGCTCGAGCACCGATTGGCCACCGCGACCACCCGGCGAAGTCGACAACAAGACCATCGGTTGATCCTGGTAAACCTTGGGCCGTATCCGCGACACCCAGTCATAGAGGTTCTTGTAGGCGATACTGTAGCTACCGTTATGTTCGGCAAAGGAAATAATAATGCCGTCGCAATCGGTAATCTTTTTCAGGAATGCCTGCGCGAGCTTAGGCTGTCCCATTTCATCTTCGCGATCGACACTGAACAATGGCAATTCATAATCATTCAGGTCGAGAATTTCAACCTCTGTTTCATTCAACAATCCACTGGCATAAGTCACCAGTTTTTTATTGATCGAACGACTGCTGTTACTTGCACCGAAAGCGACAACTTTTTTGTTCATAGTCTAGGTCTTCATCAAAATCAGGTTTTCACGATTGATCAATTCCGGATCATCCTGGTAGCCGAGGATATCAGGAATTTGCTGGCTCGCCTTGCCGATAATCTGCTTACATTCATCCGACGGATAGTTCACCAGTCCACGCGCGATTTCGGTGCCATCCGGGGCGAGACAGGCCACCACCTCGCCGCGATTGAATACACCGCTGACCGCCTTGACGCCGATCGGCAGCAGGCTCGCATTCTTGTTCAGCAGCACGTCAACCGCGCCTTCATCGAGGCGCAACTCTCCCGCGCAACGCATGTGCCCGGCGAGCCATTGCTTGCGCGCCGCGAGATGGCCCTCGCTCGCTTCCAGGAAACTGCCAAGGGCTTCGCCCTGCACAATTCGGGTAATCACGTTTTTCGTGTTGCCGGAAACGATAACCGTGTGTGTGCCCGATCGCGCCGCCACTTGGGCTGAGCTAACTTTTGTCTGCATACCACCACGACCGAGATGACTACTGCTAGGTCCTGCATATTCAACCAGTTGGGGATCGCGCGCATCGGCTCGTTCAATCAGCTTCGCCTTCGCGTTCTCGGCTGGATTTGCATCGAACAAACCATCTTGATCGGTCAGTATAATCAGCAAATCAGCCTCAACCAGGTTGGCAACCAGGGCACCTAGAGTATCGTTATCACCAAAGCGGATTTCTTCATTGGAGACACTATCGTTTTCATTGATTACAGGAATCGTCCCGAATTCAAGTAGTGTACGCAAGGTGCTGCGCGCATTCAGGTAGCGTTTGCGGTTGGACAGATCGGCATGCGTGAGCAGAATTTGTGCGCTATGAATGCCATGCGCCTGAAAGCAGACCTCGTAAGCCTGCACCAGCCCCATTTGCCCGACCGCGGCGATGGCCTGAAACTCGGTGAGGGTCCGGGGTTGTGATTTTAATCCCAGGCGGGTGATGCCTTCGGCAATCGAGCCCGACGAGACCAGTACCACGTCGACCCCCTGGGCACGTAAATGGGCCATTTGCTCTGCCCAGGTGGCAATCATCGCATGGTCAAGTCCTTTACCACCCGCGGTAACCAGAGAGGAGCCGACTTTAATAACGACTTTTTTATATCGATTCATTGTTTTCGAGAAAATTCATAATGTCGTTGCACAGTTGCTCAACACCTTGCCCGTTAATTGCGCTGATCGCATGTACCGGACCCGACCACTCGAGTCCACTGGTAATTTCAGCGCACAGGCTATCACTCTCATCATCGGGTAACAGGTCAAGCTTGTTCAATACCAACCAACGCGGTTTGTGATAAAGGGCTTCGTCATAGCGTTGTAACTCGCGCAGTATCTTGTTTGCTGATTCAACCGCGCTATCCGCTTGCGGGTCGGGCATAACGTCGATTATATGCAGTAGCAACCGGGTACGCTGCAAATGTTTCAAAAACTGGATGCCCAAACCGACGCCATCGGCGGCGCCCTCGATCAGGCCGGGGATGTCCGCCACTACGAAACTACGGTGCGTACCCACGCTGACCACGCCGAGATTCGGATGCAGGGTGGTAAAAGGATAATCCGCCACCTTGGGCCTGGCGGCCGAGACTGCACGAATGAAGGTAGATTTACCGGCGTTTGGCATACCCAGCAGGCCGACATCGGCAATCACCTTGAGTTCGAGCTTGAGATCAAACTGCTCACCCGCGCTTCCCTTGGTGCATTGGCGCGGCGCACGATTGGTCGAACTTTTATAACGCGTGTTGCCGAGTCCGTGAAATCCACCCCGCGCAATCAGGACCGGTTCCGATTGCGTAGACACATCGGCGATTAACTCGCCCTGATCCAGCGTGGTTATCATGGTACCCAAAGGTACTTCAATGATGACATCATCTCCCTTTGCGCCAGTGCAGTTTTTACCCTGTCCGTTGGCACCCCGTTTTGCTACGAAACGGCGCGTATGCCGGAAATCGGAAAGCGTATTCAGATCTTTTGAACCGACAACATAGATCGAGCCGCCATCACCACCGTCGCCCCCATCGGGGCCACCCATCGGAATATATTTTTCGCGCCGGAAACTGACAATGCCGTTACCGCCATTGCCGGCCTTCACAAAAATATTGGCTTCATCGATAAATTTCATCGCGGGATAATACCATCGGGTAATAAAAAAGCCTCGACGAGGCGAGGCTTTTTGAATTCGGTTTAAACCGGGGCTACTGCTAGTTCACCACGTTCACAAAGGTACGATTGTGACGTCCCCTGACCTTGAATTCGACTTTGCCCTCGGCTTTCGCGTATAGCGTGTGATCTTTGCCACAGCCGACGTTGTCACCGGGGTGGAACTTGGTGCCGCGCTGACGTACCAGGATGTTGCCCGGGATTACCACCTCGCCACCGAACTTCTTCACGCCCAGACGCTTGGATTCGGAATCGCGACCGTTGCGGGTGCTGCCC
>JARFPR010000091.1 GCA_029288195.1 Gammaproteobacteria bacterium
CGCTTCGCACTGCGCCTTGTTGCGAAACAGCACAGGAACGCTGAATCCGTAATTATAATGCTGAATGAGCACTAACCTGAGGAGAGCACCATGAGTCGATCTTCGTACCTCAAGCCGGACACCGTGGCACTGCACACCGGCTACGTACCCGAAAGTGACCACGGTTCGCGCGCGGTACCGGTGTACCAGACCACGTCATACGTGTTCGAGAGTGTCAGCGATGGTTCGTCACTGTTTAACGTCGAACAGGGCGGCCACATCTACAGCCGCATTACCAACCCCACGGTTGCGGTACTCGAGCAGCGTATCGCCGCGCTCGAAGGCGGCAGTGGCACGATTTGCACCGCGTCCGGCATGAGCGCGCTGTTTACGGTTTTTATCACGCTGTGCTCGGCCGGCGATCACATGATTTCGGCGACCCAGATCTACGGCTCGACCGCGACCCTGCTCAAGCACACCATCAAGCGCCTCGGCATCGAATGTACCTTTATCCCGATAAACGACGAACAGGCGCTGCGAGATGCAATCCAGCCGAATACCAAGATGGTGTTCTGTGAATCGATCGGTAACCCGGGGCTCGAGATTGCCAATATCCCCGGCATCAGCGAGATTGCTCATGAGAACGGCATACCGCTGGTTGTCGACGCGACTTTTGCCACCCCGAGCCTGTGTCGTCCAATCGACCACGGCGCCGATATTGTCGTGCATTCGGTTACCAAGTGGATGGGCGGCCATGGTGTCGCTATCGGTGGAGCCATCGTCGACGGTGGCCTCTTCGACTGGGAGCAAAGCGGCCGCTTCCCTGAATTAACCGAGCCCTATGCACCTTTTCACGGTATCAAGTTCTGGGAGGAATTCGGCCCCTCGGCGCTGGCGATGAAGATGCGTGCCGAATCGATGCGCGATGTCGGTGCCGCGATGAGCCCGCACAATGCTTTCCTGATCCTGCAGGGTATCGAAACACTCAGCCTGCGGATGAAACAACATGTTGCCAATGCCAGGGCACTGCTCGAATGGTTACAACAACAGCAAGCGGTAACCTGGACCAACTACCCCGATATGGAATCGAATCCGAGTCACGCGCTCGCTGAAAGCCTTTTCCCAGACGGCGCCGGTTCGATGCTGTGTTTCGGCGTCGTCGGTGGCCGTGCCGGGGGAGCAGCGTTTATCGACTCATTGCAACTGGCGTCGAACCTGGCTAATGTCGGCGACTCGCGCACGCTGGTGTTACATCCGGGTAGCACCACGCATTCGCGTCTCACCGTTGAAGATATGAAAGCCGCGGGAATCAGCGAAGACATGATCCGGGTCTCGGTCGGAATTGAAGATATTGCCGATATCAAGGCCGATTTCGCCAAAGGTTTCAAAGCGGCAGAGCGCGCCGCGGGAGAATCCTGATGTATGTCGAAGTACGCGCTCAAAAAACCTACGCCGCTACCGGGGGCAAGGAGTTTGATAACAGCCTGCCGTGTGTCATGTTCGTGCACGGTAGCGGGCTCGACCATCGCAGCTGGGCCCTGCAAACCCGGTGGTTTGCTTACAACGGCTACTCGGTACTAGCACCCGATCTTCCCGGGCACAGTCTTTCCGCCGGCGAACCACTCGAAAGCATCGAGGAAATGGGCGCGTGGCTGGCCGATTTTATCCGCGCCGCAAACGTCTCCAGTGTACATGCGGTTGGACATTCACAGGGTTTCCTCGATGTGCTCGAGCTGGCGCGACAGGCTCCCGAATTGTTAAAGTCAATCACCGGGGTAGGCACCGCGGGTGCAATTCCGGTCAACCCGGCGTTGATCGACGCGGCTAAAAACAGTGCCGGGGACGCGGCGGAAATGCTGTTAATGTGGGGCTTTGGACCCGATGCACAATACGGCATCAGCGCGGTACCGGGCATGCAACCAATTGCGATCGGGCGCCAGATCATGGCGCGTAACCCGCTCTACGAAGACCTGGTTGCCTGCGCAAACTATGAAAACGGTAGCGCAGTCGCCAAATCCATCGAGGTGCCATCTCAATTGATCCTGGCCCGCAAGGACCGGCTCACCCCGATCAAGGCCGGCATGGCGTTTGCCGAAGAACTCAATGCCAGGGTTACGATCATTGAACGCTATGGTCACATGCTACCGATCGAGGCACCGCGGCAAACATTACAAAAATTACGTGAATTGATTAGCTCGCTCGAAGAAGCAGCCTAGGGGAGTTTGATGAGTATTAATAAAGTCGCCGTCATCGGCGCCGGCACCATGGGTTCCGGGATTGCCGGCCAGGTTGCCAACGCTGGTATCGAAGTCTGGTTGCTGGACTTACCCGGCGATGACAATGCCAATGCGCTGGCAGAACGCGGCCTCGAACGTTTGCGTGATCCGAATCAGCCGGGACTAATCAGCAAGGAAGCCGAATCTTTTATTCACCTCGGTAACACCCGTGATGATTTCGATCAACTCGCAGATTGCGACTGGGTCGCCGAGGCCGTGGTTGAACGTCTCGATATCAAGAAGGACCTTTATCAACGTCTCGATGCCGTTTGTCACGCTAATGCAATCATCACTTCGAACACTTCGACCATTCCGATCCGCCTGCTGGTCGAGGACATGCCCGGGCCGTTTCGACAGCGTTTTGCGATCACGCACTTTTTCAACCCGGTACGTTTCATGCGCCTGCTGGAGCTGGTGCGGGGCGAAGATACCGACGACGCGGTGATCGAGCTGCTGGCTGATTTTTGCGAACAACAGCTCGGCAAAGGCGTAGTACGCTGTCTCGACACGCCTGGATTTCTCGGCAACCGGGTCGGTGTATTCGCAATCCAGTGCGCGTTACAGGCCGCATTCGAACTCGGTTTGAATCCGCTCGAAGCCGACGCAATTTTCGGCCGTCCGATGGGGATTCCGAAGACCGGCGTGTTCGGGCTCTACGATTTGATCGGCATCGATTTAATGTCGGACGTGGTGCAAAGCCTGGTCAATATCCTGCCCGAATCGGATCCCTTCCATGCCGAGGCTGCACGGATTCCGCTGATGACGCAAATGATCGCTAACGGACAAACCGGCAACAAGCAGGGCCAGGGATTTTACCGCGACGCTGAATCCGGGCGCGAAGTTCTGAATCTTGAATCCAGTGAGTACCAGGATGCGCCGCGTCTCAACCTGCCAATCGCCGATAAGGCCGAGCAACAGGGAGTCAAACATCTGCTGCATGACGACAGCCTGTACAGTCAATTTGCATGGCGGGTACTGTCACGCACCTTGAGTTATGCCGCATCACTGATTCCCGAGGTCGGAGACGACCCGGTCGGCATCGACGACGCAATGAAGCTCGGCTATAACTGGATCAAGGGTCCGTTTGAACTAATCGACGAAATTGGCGCTGATGCGTTTATCGCAAAACTCGAGGCAGACGGGTTACCGATACCCGAATTTCTCGCCGAAGCGGCGGGTTCGAGCTTTTACCGCGTCGAAAACAGTGAATTGCAGGCACGCCGGCATGGCGATACCTGGCAGAAAATTGAGCGCCCCGCCGGGGTAATCCGCTTCAATGAAAAACGCCAGACGCTGCAGCCGCGCAACAGCTGCGCTGTCGCCAGCTGGTTTGATCTCGACGGTATTGCGCTGGTTGAATTTCACAGCAAGGCAAATGCGCTGGACGCCGATTCGATGGCGATTCTCGATGATGCGCTGAACCAGGTCGAGGCCGAAGGCCTGCGCGGCCTGATCGTGCACAACGATGCACAGCATTTTTCCTGCGGGGTCAACCTGCAGGCAGTGCGGAATTTCTTTTTGCAGGAAGACATGGACGGCCTCGATAAATTCCTGCGGGATTTTCAGAACACCGTGCATCGCATGCAGACGGCCTCGTTTCCGGTTGTCGCCGCACCGGTAGGCTTGTCCATCGGTGGCGGATTCGAAGTCGTGTTACATGCCCGGCAGGTTATCTGCCACGCTAATTCTGTCACCGGCCTGGTTGAATCGCTGGTCGGTGTGGTCCCGGGCGGTGGCGGCTGCAAGGAAACCCTCTATCGATGGATCGAATTATTGCAATGTGGCGATGATATTTCAGACGCCTGCTGGAAGGCATTCATGAATCTCGGTTATGGTAAAACTGCAACTTCACCCATTATAGCCAAGCGGCAGGCAATGCTGCGACCTCATGATCGCTTCGTCATCAATCGAGATCGTATCCTTGGTGAGGCGATTAAGGCGATCGACGATGCCTCCGGCCAGGTGCCTTTCGAACGTCCCACCCTATCCATGCCGGGTAGACCCTTATTCGAAGAAATGGTCAAATGGCTGGAAGATTCCCGTGACCAGGGCGTATTCATGCCACATGACGTCAATGTCGGCAGCGAAATGGCCAGAATTGTGACGGGTGGCGATATCGAACCGGGCACAGTCTGGCAGGAGCAGGATTTCTACGATGCCGAGCGACGTTCATTCCTGACCCTGGTTGCGACCGCTGCGACCCGCGAGCGAATTAATAGTATGCTGGACGCCGGCGCGCCCGTCAGAAATTGACCTGGATGCACTGCAAAGCACATCCAGATTATCCCGGAAAGCGCTAAGCGCTTACCGTTGCGTCAACCCCGCGTACGCGGGGGGGCCGAGATCTTGTTAAAATGGCACTGTCCTAAATCGCAGGAATGGCATGTACCATAAGAGGCTAATATGACTATCGAATACGATCAACTGGAACCCAACGCCGCCAACTTCGTTCCCCTGACGCCGCTATCTTTCCTGCAGCGCACAGCGGATATTTACCCGCAACGCGAAGCACTGATTTATAACCAGCGGCGCTACACCTGGGCGCAGACGCGTAATCGCTGCACCCGCATCGCATCGAGCCTGGCGGCACGAGGCATCGGCAAGAACGACACGGTTTCGGTATTCGCCTTCAATACCCCTGAAATGTTCGAAAGCCATTTCTCGATTCCGATGGCAGGTGCCGTGCTAAATACGATTAACACGCGCCTGGACGCGGCGACCGTGGCTTATATCATCGATCATGGTGAATCCCGGGTTTTCATTTGTGATCGTCAACTCTGGCCGGTCCTCGAGGAAGCCTTGCAAAGCTGTGAGCTACAGCCTGAAATCATTATCATCGACGACGCCGATGCTGCTGAAAAACCGGAATTACCGACTAATGTCGCTTTCAGCTTTTATGAAGACCTGGTCGATCGTGGCGACGATACCTTCGAATGGCTACCCCCCGAAGACGAATGGCAGGCGCTGACCCTGAACTACACCTCGGGAACCACCGGCCTGCCCAAGGGTGTGGTCTACCATCACCGCGGTTCTTACCTGATGACCATGGGTACCGTCATTTCCTGGGCATTGCCGCCGCACCCGCGTTACCTGTACACGGTGCCGATGTTCCACTGCAATGGCTGGGGGCATGCCTGGACCATGACCGCACTGGCCGCAACCGTGGTCTGCATTCGCGCCTTTATTCCGAAATTGTTTTTCGAGCTTGCCGACGAGCACCAGATTACTCATTTCGGCGGTGCGCCAATCATATTAAACATGCTCGCCAACGCACCGGCTGAAGAGCAGAAAGTATTCGACAATACTATCTACGCGATGACCGCGGGCGCTCCGCCGCCGGCCAAGGTGCTGGAAAGCATGGCGCAGTTTAATTTCGAGGTCATGCACGTCTACGGATTGACCGAAACCTATGGGCACATACTGCACTCGGCGCCACAGGATGACTGGTACCAGCAATCGATTGAACGCCAGGCCGAACTGAAAGCACGCCAGGGGGTTCGTTTTTCAATGACCGAGGCGGTCGACGTAATCGATCCGGAGAGCGGTGAATCGGTTCCCTGGGACGCCGAAACCATGGGCGAAATCGCTATTCGCGGCAATACCGTGATGAAGGGTTACCTGAAGGATAGCGGTGCCACCGCCGATGTTTTCAAGGATGGCTGGTTTCTGAGTGGCGATATCGCCGTGATTCACCCCGATGGTTACATCCAGGTCAAGGATCGCGCCAAGGATGTCATCATTTCCGGCGGTGAAAACATATCCTCGGTTGAGGTCGAAGGCGTGCTTTACAAGCACCCATCGGTCGGCGAAGCCGCGGTCGTGGCCCTGGCCGATGAAAAATGGGGCGAGGTTCCCTGCGCATTTGTCGAACTGAAAACAGATGCCGAGGCCAGCGAGCAGGAGTTGATCGAGTTTTGCGCGGACAACATGGCCCGCTTCAAACGCCCGAAAAAAGTCGTTTTTGGCGAACTGCCTAAAACCGCAACCGGCAAGATTCAGAAAAATGTATTGCGCGACCGGGCCAAACAGTTGTAAAACCCGGGTTAAACCCTACTTCGATTCAATATGAACCAGGATATTTCACCTCTCGAACTGCGTCGTAAAATCCGTAGCGGCGATTTCACCAGCAACACTTCCGGTTACTCGCGCGGTTTTGTGCAGGGAAACCTGTGTATTCTCCCTGCCGATTACGCCGGCGAATTCCTGCAATTCTGCCAGTCGAATCCCAAGCCCTGTCCCTTGATCGGCATGACCACGAACCCCGGTGACTACAACATAGCGAAACTCGGGGAAGACCTGGATATTCGTACCGATATTCCCAGTTACCGGGTATTCGAAAACGGCCAGTTCAGCCATCAAGTTAATGACATCAGCGATATCTGGCGTGACGACCTGGTGTCTTTTGTGCTCGGATGTTCGTTCTCCTTCGAGGAAGCATTGATCGATGACGGCCTCGAGATACGTAATGTCAGCGAAGGCGTAAATGTACCGATGTATCGTACCGATATCGATTGCAATCCAGCGGGCCGCTTCGCGAGTAAAATGGTGGTCAGTATGCGGCCGATGATTCCATCAGATGCAATACGCGCGATCCAGATCTGCACTCGTTTTCCGGCAGTGCATGGTGCCCCGGTCCACTTCGGTGATCCTGGCAGGATCGGTATTCATGATATCAACCAGCCCGAATTCGGCGATGCCGTCACCATACACACTGACGAATTTCCTGTTTTCTGGGCCTGCGGCGTGACCCCCCAGGTGGCAGTTGAGCAGGCCAGGCCACCTTTTTGCATAACGCATTCGCCCGGTTGCATGCTGGTCTCGGACTTACCCAACAGCCACCTTGCGGTGATGTAGGCGGAAATACCCATGTTGATGCTCAATTGCGACCTCGGTGAAAGCTATGGCTCCTGGAAAATGGGCCGCGACGACGAAGTCATGCCTCATATCGACCAGGCCAATATTGCCTGTGGCTTTCACGGTGGCGATCCGCTGGTCATGGAACGAACCCTGGCGCTTGCGAAACAGAACAATGTCATGGTGGGTGCACACCCGGCCTATCCCGACCTGGTCGGTTTCGGGCGTCGACCGATGCATTGTTCCGCGGAAGAAATTTCAGCTTTTATGCACTACCAGATCGCCGCGCTCGAAGGTATGGCCAAAATCCAGGGTCTTGAACTGGCCTACGTCAAGCCGCACGGTGCGCTCTATAACGACATGATGGCCAGGGAATCGGTGCGGGCGCCGATCCTTAAGGCGATTGCTGATTTTCACAAACCGGTGCGATTGATGCTGCAGGCAACACCCGAGGCCGATTTGCACCGCGACGAGGCAGCCACTCATGGAATCGATCTCTGGTTTGAAGCTTTCGCCGATCGTTGTTACGACGATGACGGCAAATTGCTTTCCCGCGCCAAACCGGGTGCGGTGCATAGCCGCGATAAGATGCTGGCACAGGTAGAACAAATTTGCAGCCAGGGTACGGTTACGTCGGTGAGTGGTAATACCCTGGTGCTAACACCCGATACGCTTTGTGTGCATGGCGACAATGACGCTGGCGTCGCCGCCATTAAAGAAATCCGCAAAATCATTCACTCCTGATCAATCGCATGAGAATCGAAATTGCGGGGCAAAACGCGTTTATCGTCTATTTTGCCGAGCAAACCAGCGCCGCAGTATCGGCACAGATACAGGCCGCGGTCACCAGTATTCTTGCCACGATGCCGGACAGCATCATTGACCTGGTGCCATCCTACGCTTCATTACTGGTGATTTTTGATCTGGATCGTAGCGATCACTTCGCCGTCAAACAGCAGCTGCGGGCTGCGTTAACGAATCTCGAAGCTGTAGACGCGTCAGCAGGAAGCCTCATCACCTTGCCCGTCTATTACAGTAAGGAATCAGGTCCCGATCTCGAAGCAATTGCTGCAAACGCTAATATCGACATTGACGATGTTATCGAGATCCATCAACAGCAGGAGTACCGGGTTTACGCGATCGGCTTCGCACCCGGGTTCGCCTATCTCGGTGAAGTCGATGAACGCATCGCCGCTCCGCGCCTGGCAACCCCGCGACAGAAAGTACCACGAGGCGCTGTCGCGATCGCCGATCGCCAGACTGCGGTATATCCGGCTATATCTCCAGGAGGCTGGAACCTGATTGGACTATGCCCCACTCGCATGTTCGATCCCGACAAAACGCCCAGCATGCCGGTTCAGGTCGGTGATCGGATTCGTTTCAGCGCGATAAGCCGTGACCAGTTTATCGACCAGGGCGGCGAGCTGTGAGTGGCTTTCTAGTCAGGCAACCGGGGTTACTCAGCCTGCTCCACGATCGCGGACGATTTGGGGCGCACAAGTTGGGACTGACCACCGGCGGCCCACTCGACAGTGTTGCTTTCGACTGGGCTAATCGTATGCTGACTAATGACGTCAATGCCACCTGCCTTGAAATCAGTTTTGGCGGACTGGTCATCGAAGCACAGCTCGATACCAGTTTCGTTATCACCGGTGCAGAAGCACCCTGCAAGTTGAACGAAAATCTGATTGAGCAGTGGTACACCCATGACATTAAGCCTGGCGATAAGCTCGAAATCGGCTTTGCCAGTGCCGGCACCCGCTGCTATCTAGCGGTTACTGGCGGTTTCAATATCGACCCCAGCTTTGGCAGCAGCTCAACCGTGTTGCGCGAAAAAATCGGCGGTCTCAACGGCGACAAGCTGCAGGCCGGAGATCAACTGCCATGCAGTAGTAAAAGATTATCCGCCCATTGCTACCTGGCCGCAGCCGATCGGCCGAAATATTCAGATTTTGCCAGGCTCCGGGTTGTCCCCGGATATCAGCAGGCCGAGTTTAGCCCGCTACAGCAATGGCGCTTTTTCAATTCCGAGTATCGCCTGACCGAGCGCTGCGACCGTATGGGCTTTCGGCTCGAAGGTGAAACCGTGCACTCCGATATGGTCGGCATGTTGTCTGAGGGCATTTGTCATGGCGCAATCCAGATTCCGGCAGATGGTCAACCCATCGTATTAATGAACGATCGGCAAACAATCGGCGGCTATCCCAAGATGGGTGCGGTGATACCGCGAGATACCGCAACCCTATCGCAGTTATCGCCGGGCTCGCGGGTGCGCTTCGATGCAATCAGCATCGAGCAGGCGCACAATATCCACTGCCTCGAGCAGGCCCGATTCGAACGTACCTCGCTGCAATCCTGTTGAGCATCAAGCCATGAATGAAGCCGAAGCCCTGGAGTTAAGCCGCACTATTGAAGATATCCTGGTAGCACGTAATTTACGTGGTATGAAGACGGTTCAACCACACCTGCAACCCGGTTACTGCCTGCGTGCGGCGAAGATCCTGCGCGATTGCCATAATATCGTGTTAATCGGCACCGGTTTTCCGGTCGTTGAAACCTTCGAGACCGATGGACCGGTCGGCGCGATTGCGCTCTACGAAACCCTGGAAAAACTCGGCGCAACCCCGATCCTGGTCTGCGGCAGGCCGATTGCGCAGGCGTTCGAGGAGCGTTTTCGAGTCTACGAAATTCACGTCGGCGCCAACGACCGACGAGAATACGAAGTGCAACACGCACTGAACGCGTTTCGGCCTGACGCGGTGATATCGATCGAACGTCC
>JARFPR010000110.1 GCA_029288195.1 Gammaproteobacteria bacterium
CCCATGGTCAGCATGGACATGCGCGATTTTTATCTCAAGGATTTAAGGCTCATCGGCTGTACCTCCTGGGATGAACCGGTGTTTCCCAACCTGGTCGGTTATATCGAGCGCAATGAAATTATCCCGTTGGTCGCAAAAACCTTTGCCCTGGAAGATATCGCGATCGCACAGCAGGAGTTCCTCAAGAAACAGCATTTCGGTAATTTCGTCCTCATTCCTCCCCAATGACGTGAGTTCGTCATGCCGGGCCTGATCCGAAACCGCCTGATATTGTCATACCGCGGCTTGACCGCGGTATCCAGGATTACTATCCCAGGTAACTAACTGGATACCGCGGTCAAGCCGCGGTATGACAGTTAAAGTTAGCGGGGGTGGCTCGGAGGCCGCAATGACGGTTTTAGAGCTGTTCGGCAATATAAATGAACAGTGGCAGGGTAAAGAAGGCGACAAAGACCTGGAAGGTTACGATACTCGACATCAACTCCGCGTTGCCGCCCATTTTGCGCGCCATGACATAAGCCGAGGCCGCGGTCGGTACCGCACCGGCGATGATAGCGACGGTACGTGCGATCCCGTCGAGGCCGACCAGCCATGACATGAGGATAACGATCGCCGGCATGCCGATCAGGCGGGTAAGAACGCCGACCGTGAGTAGCATCTTGTGTTGTGCCGCCTGGCCGAAATTCATGCCGGCACCGACCGCAAGCAATGCCAGGCCGAGCCCCCCGGCGCCGATGATATCGATTGCGTCGAACAGGACGTCAGGTACGCCAAGCCAGTTAAAAAGCAGTCCCACGATGCAGGCGATGATCAGCGGATTGGTGACAATTTTTTTGACAACCGCAATTACCTGGGGTCGGGTATCGCTGTGCCCGTAGACCGATAAAACAACGACCGAGATGACGTTCAGCAATGGCACCATGATGGCCAGCGCCAGCGCCGCCAGGGTTACCCCGGTATCGCCGTAGAGTGGACCGATGACGGCGATCGCTACGAAACCGTGAAATCGTGTTGCACCCTGGAATATGCTGCTGAAACTGGGCCCACTTTGCGGGAAGCGTTTCCAGATAAATGCCTGAATCAGGATTAGCAATGCCGACATACCGAGGATGGCAACCACGATGACGGCCATGAAATCGAACACCGGTACGCTGCCGAGATTGGCGCGACTCAGCGTGCGGATAATCAGAAATGGGAACAGCAGGTAGAAACAGATGTGCTCGATCGCGGACCATACCGACTCATCGACGATCCGGGTTCTGAAAAGCAGGTAACCGGTAGCAATGATCAGGAAGATCGGGGCGATGGCATTGAGGGTCGTGATCAACGGGTGTTATGCCTTGCCCTGCAATTCACCTTCATAGCTACAGGGTACAGAACGTGGTTGCAACGCAGCCTCGGAGACCACCGATTCAAAGGTCGAAACTTCCTTGCTATGCACATCGTAACGACCGACGCGGACTAGGATGCCGTCGGTCTCGAGGCCCAGCACGATGGCAGCGAATTTTATCGGAGTGCCGTTGTTGTCGGTGTACAGGTAGTACACCATGTCACCAGCTTGCATTAATGCGGGGTGATGCCTCGCAGTCGTTCGCTGCGTCTGCGCAGCAATTCAAGCGTGGTCAGCAATAACACCGAGAACAATACCAGGATGGTCGCCGCGGCGAGGATCGTGGGGCTGATTTCCTGGCGAATTCCAGACCACATCTGGCGCGGTAGCGTGTGCTGTTGTGGTCCACCGATGAACAGGATGATAACGATTTCGTCGAATGCCGTAATAAAGGCGAACAACGCGCCGGAAATCATGCCTGGCGCGATCAGTGGCATCTGGATCTTGAAGAAGTTGTAGGTCGGGGTGCCGCCGAGGTTGGCGCCGGCGCGCATCAGTGAGCGGTCGAAACCAACCAGCGTCGAAGTGACCGTGATTACAACGAAAGGCATGCCGAGAATCGTGTAAGCGAGGATGATACCGGCGTCGGTATTCGACAGGTTTATCTTGGCGAAAAAGAAAGCCATACCGGCCGCGGTGATGATCAGCGGTACGATCAGTGGTGAAATCATCAATGCCATGATGGCGCGTTTGGCGGGCATGTGTTCGTTGCTTAAGCCCAGCGCTGCCAGGGTGCCCAGGAAGGTAGCCAACACGGTTGAGATCACCGCGTAGTAAAGGCTGCGGCCAGCGCCAGTCATCCACTTGTTGTGGCACATCGTGGAAGCGACATCTTCGACATCGGCACACATGCCGAACAGGCTCTTATACCAGCGTATCGAAAATGCATCGGGATCGAGCGCCAGCATTTCCGGGGTAAAATTCAGAAATGGACTGGAGGTGAAAGACAAAGGAATAACCGCGACCAGCGGCGCGACCAGGAAGAACAATACGAAGACACAAAACGCCATGTAGCAGTAATGCCAAACACGTTGCCCGGGTGTCGTGTAAATTGGTAAAGCCATGTCGTTAACCCATCTTCATGTTGTCGATGCCGATAATCTTGTCGTAAATCCAGTAAAGCACCAGGATCACGATTAACAAAATAGTGCCCATCGCCGCGGCAAGGCCCCAGTTAAGCGAGCGCTGCATATGATAGGCCACCATGTTGCCGATCAGGCGACCGTCTTTTCCGCCCACTAGTTCCGGCGTGATGTAGTAACCGATCGCGACAATAAACACCAGGATGCAGCCAGCACCAATGCCTGGAATCGTCTGCGGCATGTAAACGCGGATGAATGCGAGTGTCGGTGTGGCGCCGAGATTCTGCGCCGCCTTCATGTAACTTGGCGGAATCGTTTTCATGACGCTGAAGATCGGCAGGATCATGAACGGCAACAGGATCTGCGTCATGACGATGACGGTACCGTTAAAGTTATACATCATCGCCAGGCGGTTCTCATCGCTGAGAATGCCGGCTGCGACAAGGGTGTCGTTGACGACCCCGTTTTGCTGCAACATGATCATCCAGGCAACGATGCGCACCAGCAGCGAGGTCCAGAACGGCATCAGTACGCAAATCATCAACAAATTCGCGATCCGCATTGGCAGTGTCGCCAGCAGATAGGAAACCGGGTAGGCCAGCAGGAGGCAGGCAAGCGTAACGATGATGCTCACCTGGATCGTGCGCCACCACAGCAGGTTATAGACCTTGCGGTTCTCGTCGACGTGAATAACATTCTTGTCGAAGTCGTAGGTACGATCGACCGCGTTGAGATAATAGCCCATGGTGCGCTTGTCTTTCATTATGCCCAACGAAAGCCAGAATTCGGTGTCGGCCCAGCGTCCTTCGGCCTTGAGAAACGCTTCCTTGTAGGGTGGCTCCATTTTCTTGATCTTGCGCGCGGTTACCTTGATCAGGCTGCGCCAGCCGGGCTTGGCATAGTTCATGCGCACGCTGGATTTTCCGATCTCGGTTTTACTGGCGGCTTTCAAGTCCTGGTAAACCGCCGCGAACATTTCCTCGGAGGGTTCGCTGACCTTGTCCCAGGCTTCGAAGGCCTCGAAGGTATTCGGAAAAACCTCGTTAATCAGCTTGTCGTCAACACTGCGCGTGAGCATGTTGCCGATCGGGATAATAAACAAAAAAATCAGGAACAGTAGCGGCGGGGCAACCAGCAGAACCGCGCGTATCTTGCTGCGACGCAGCGATTTCTGCAGGCTTTCCTTGAGTGGGATACCGTCTGCGGTTATCAGCGGGCCATCAACTGTTGCGGGTGCTGTGCTCATGATTATTTTATCGACTATTTAAAAAAGGGAGGCGGTTACCCGCCTCCCTTCAGGTTACAAGTTTACTGACCCATCCAGGCAGTGTAACGCTCACTGATGGAATCACCATAGTCAGCCCACCAGTCCGGGTTTGCGATCACGGAACGCGCCATGACTTCGGGACGGTTCGGCATGTGTTCCATGATGTTTTTACCATTGTGGAACCAGGGCTCGCCGGCCTTCATGATTTCAAACGCGGAAGCACGCATCGGACCATAGTTGATGAACTTGGCCTGACCTGCCTGTGACTCCGGAGTCGAAGCGTGAATCAGGAAATCCATCGCCTCGTCCCTGTTCGGCGCACCTTTGACCATGACCAGCCATTCTTCCTCGAGTACCTGTCCGTCCCATACGGTAACGAACTTGGCGCCTTCGGAAAGAACCGCGGCGCCGATACGGCCGTTATAGGCCAGCGACATCGCAACTTCACCCGATTGGACCAGTTCCAGCGGCTTGGCACCTGAAGACCAGAACACTGAGTGATCCTTGATCTTGTCGAGCATCTCGAAGGCACGGTCGATGCCGGCGTCGGTGCTCATGACCTTGTAAACGTCTTTGATGGCAACACCGTCAGCCAGCAGCGCCATTTCAATCAACGCGTTGGGCCAGGTATGGATGCCACGCTTGCCGGGGAATTTCTTGACGTTAAAGAAATCGGCAATCGTTGTCGGCTGGGCGCCACTGAAGGTACCTTCCTGGTAAAATGGCACGTAAGACCAGAAGATCTGCGGAACAACGCAATCGTTAGGTACTTCTACCATGATGTCATCGTCCATCGAAGTGCCGTCGGCCGCAGGCTTGAATGCGCTGCGATCGAGTTCTTCAAACAGGCCTTCGTCGCAACCAACACGAGCTTCGGATGGCAGTACGTCGACGATGTCCCAGGTTACATTACCCGATTCGACCTGGGTACGAACTTCACCGAGACCGCCGTTGTAGTTAATAAAATTAATACTGTCAGGATCCTTGTAAGTTTCCTGGTACGCTTTTTGCTGCGAGGCAGTGTAAGCACCACCCCATGAAACAACGTTTACTTCAGCCTGAGCCGCGGTGGTAACCGCAACCACTGAAGCCAGCAGGGTTTGTTTCAATGTTATCTTCATTCTAGAGTTACTCCTCTTCGGTTTACATCGTATAGCTACTTAAAAAACTGCGCGGTTAATCGGACGGGTCCAAGGCCCGGCAGTCTTCCGCATTCCAGCCGATATTCACGGTATCACCTTCCTTGAGGTGGGCGTGAACGGCGGAATTAGGAATTTTTACAATAAAATCATCGTGTCCAAGCACGGTGAAGCGGGTGCGAATATGGTCACCCAGGTAAATCAGTTCTTCGGCAAGACCGGAAAAAATATTCGGTACCGAACCCGGCTCCGGATTAACGGTAACCCGCTCGGGGCGCAGCGATAACGTGCTTCTGTCACCAACGCCACCGACGTTGACCTTCTTGGCAACCACGGTGGCGTGATTTTCGATCTCGACCTTGACCGTATCACCGTTATCTTCTTTAACCTCGCCCAGAAAGCGGTTGTTTTCACCGATAAAATTGGCACAAAAAGCGTTTTCGGGTTCTTCGTACAATACTTCGGGAGGTGCGCATTGCTGGATGATACCGTCGTCGAACACCGCGATACGGTTCGACATGGTCAGTGCCTCGCTCTGGTCGTGGGTAACGTAAACCACTGTTAATCCCAGGTTTTCATGGATATGCTTGATTTCGTACTGCATTTGCTCGCGCAGGTTCTTATCCAGTGCGCCGAGTGGTTCATCCATTAATACCAGGTCGGGGTCAAATACCAGCGAGCGGGCTACCGCGACACGTTGCGCCTGTCCACCCGAGAGCTGGGCCGGTCGGCGGTCGCCGAATGCACCCAGCTGCACCATGTCGAGCGCGCGGTTTACACGTTGCTCACGCTCCGACTTGTCCATGTGGCGCACTTCCAGTGGAAAGGCGAGGTTTTCGGCCACGGTCATGTGCGGAAACAGTGCATAGTTCTGGAATACCATGCCGATACCGCGCTTGTGTGGCGGTACCTTGTTGATTGGTTGTTCGTTTAAATAGATTTCGCCGTGGGTTGCGGGTTCAAAGCCCGCCAGCATCATCAGGCAGGTAGTCTTGCCCGATCCTGAAGGTCCAAGCATGGTCAGGAATTCGCCCTTGGCGACGTCCAGGTTCAGGTTTTTTACAACCAGCGATTCGCCGTCGTAACTCTTTTGTATATCGACAAAGCGAACCAGATGATCATTATTCGACATGTGAGGGATTCCCGGCCGTGTATTTTGACTCTAAATTATTTATATTTATAAATATTATCAGACCGGGTTTTACTGTTTTTATCGATGCCCGGTACCTTTGGTAATCGCCAACCTTAGCGGTCTTAACCTCCAAAATCAACCGTTTTATCGGGTTATTAACCTGGATAATACCAAGTCTACTGCGTGCACATGAACCAAATCTGAACGGTGCAAAAGACGCCATTTCAACCCAGGGTCTTGCTGGAATCACCCATTGCGGGATCGATGCTCTCGAAACGACAGTTGTAAGTAATCACTTCTCCCTTGACCCCGCCAATATTACTCTGCACCCGGGTCGCGATCATGGTTTCCACTTTAAAGTTGAATACGAAGGTCCAGCTTTCGGTGGAAAAAGGATTGGAAGCCGATGAAACCACGATCAGGCTACTGTTGGTGTAGGAGCGTATCTTGATCAGGTTGTGCGCTTTATCGGTAGTTTCGATTTGAATCGAAGGGCCCTTGTCACCGCGTGGTTTCCAGACGAAGCTGACCCTGGATTTCATATCGCCAAAACTTTCCGCCATCATCCATTCGGAAAACCAGGACTGGGCCTTTTCGGAATTCTTGCGTGCGGAGTATTCCTTGTGGCGTCCCTGCAGGCTGGATTGATCGCTAACGCAGGATATGGTGTTTTGCAGCTTGATATCCGCCATATGCCCCTTTAATGGGCACATCAGCAGGATAGCGAGAATGATTCTCATCGGCGCAGTATAGCGCTTTGCCTCGAATGGCGACAGGTTTGCAGATGGCGTCTGACTGACAACTCCGTCGGGAAGGCGTATTCTTGACCCTGGAGGTCATTACTTATGTGTAGATATAAAACTGCGTCAATACTGGCGCTGATGATGGTCTGGTTGACTGCAGCGCCACTACATGCGGCACTATCAGGCAACCCGGGCCAGGCGAAAATTCCCCAACCCGAGGTGGGTCTTGAACCACAGGATGTCGTAAGCATTGTGATCAACGCCCTGGCCGATAACGACAAGCCATTTGCCGATGCCGGCATTGCCACCACTTTTGCATTTGCCTCACCGGCCAACAAGGTTAATACCGGTCCGCTGGACAAGTTTACGCAAATGGTCAAAAACGACGTTTACGGGATCATGGTCGATCACGTCGAGAGCAACTTCAGCGAGGTCGTCTATGACGACGACAACGCCTACCAATTGGTGCAGTTGACGGGGAAAAATGGTACCGAGATCGTATTTGCGTTTCGACTCAGCAAACAGATCGATGGCGAATTCGATGGCATGTGGATGACCGATGCGGTATGGCCGGTTGGTGACGCCATGGTTCCGCAGCAGGGTTTTTAGGCCAGGAATTGATCCCCGTCCTCTACCCGGGGTAACTAAGGTATATGCAAATCGCGAGTGCAGTTTTCGGTTCAAGTCTGTAATGGATAAATGCGATGGGTGAAAACAACAATAGCGCCGACGATAAACTCAATGCGCCTGCTTCGCTGGAAATTCTGACCGGACCTGCGCGTGGCACCGCGTCCTGGTTGAGCGGCACCGCGCTCGACATATCGCTGAACGAAGAAGACATGATTCGCGTCGCCGAGGCGGGCAGTGAACCGCTTCAAGATGGCGTTGTCGCGCGCTTGCATCGTTCCGGAGATGGCTACGAGATCGAAGCACGCGAGCAAAATCCACTCTGGATAAATGGTACACGCGTCGACTCGAAACAGCTCGAACAGCGCGACTTGATAGAATTTGGCGATAAGGGTCCACTTTCGCGCTATCGCCTCCACCACCAGGGTGACCGGGTCAGACGTTCACTCGGCGATATGCTCGACGATGTCATTGATTACACCCGCGTTAGCCGTCAGCCCCGATTTGCGCGCCTGCAAAAAGCGTTTCGAGATTTATGCGTGGACTTTGCGCTCAAGACAACGATTTTATTTCGCGCCAGTGTGATTCTCGCACTTGTGGCTCTCTCGGTGATTGTCTACCAGCAGTACCGCGCTGGCCTCCTGTTGCAGCAACAGGCCGAGACTAGTGCGCATAAGCTTGAAGATTTCACACGCGCTCTGACACGCACCAACCGCGAAGCCCTGCGCTCCTCCGATCTCAATCAGTTGCGCCAGGAATTAAGCCATTCGTTGAGCGCCGCCGCTGAAAGGCTTGAGCTGCTGGAACAGCGCTCTGCAGCAAGCACCCGCATTATTGCCGAGGCAACCCGTTCAATCGTGTTTTTACAGGGTGCTTATGGCTTTCGTGATAACGAAACCAACCGGATGCTGCGCTACCAGGTCGATGCGGAAGGTAACACATTGTTCACACTACGCGGTCAACCGCTGCTGACCCTGGAAGGCCAGGGTGACATAGCCGAAAGACGATTCACCGGTACCGGTTTCGTAGTCAATAAGAGTGGGGCGCTATTAAGCAACCGACATGTCGCTTTGCCTTGGGAAGAAGATACGACTGACGAAGCGTTGATTGCAGCTGGAATGGAACCGGTATTGATCAAGTTCGTGGGTTACCTGCCCGGCATCGAGGCCGCGTTTCCGGTCGAGTTACTCAAGGCCAGCGACGAGGCCGACCTCGCGGTGCTGCAATGCAGTGATGTCGTCGATAGCCTGCCGTACCTGGATTTCAGCACTCGACTACCTGCGCCCGGGGACGAGGTTATCGTCATGGGATATCCCACCGGTATGCGTTCGATGCTGGCGCAAACCGGGGATGATTTCCTGGCTGAATTACAGGCAGATGAAAGTCTCGACTCCTGGGAGGTTGCCGAACGTCTGTCGCGAGCGCAGTTTATTCGTCCGCTCGCGAGCCGGGGCATTGTCGGTCAGCGTTCCGAATCAACCTTGGTTTACGATGCCGACACCACGCACGGCGGTAGTGGTGGCCCGGTGCTCGATATTGACGGTAATGCAATCGCAATCAATACCGCGATTATTCCTGAATATGGCGGTTCCAATTTTGGTGTTCCGGTCGAATATGCACGCCGGTTGCTGGCAGATGCAGGGATTACAATCGACTAGTGAAAATTCCGTTTCAAAGTAATCCGATGCCAGTAGCAGGCCGTATCATGTAGTAGATTGTATAAAAGTGCTGACTATGAAAAAGCTATCCATCCTGTTACTGAGTGTCGCTAGCGTCGCATGTGCGACGGGCTATAACCCGAGTTATATCTATAACGAAATCCAGGTAGTGAACCTCTCGACTGCGACGATTACTGATGTAAACCTGCGCGTAAAAGGTTCGGATAAAACCCTGAACTGTGAGGCGGTGGCGAAGAACGCGCTATGCGATGCCCATTTCGGCAAACGCCGATACCCGCAACAGGAAATCGAATTAAGCTGGACTCATGCGGACGGTAGTCAAAAATCACAGCAGTTAATGCCGGCAATAGCCGCTTATTTCGGTACGGGAACACCACTACAGCTGATAATGGAAATTAATGAAGATGGATCAGTCAAACCATTTTTCAAGCAAGATTCCGGCGAGAGTAGCGGCCTTTAAGTGAGTGCCATCGAGGTGAAATGATGAAAAAACTATCCATTCTATTTCTCAGTATCCTGACAGCTGCCTGTGTAGTCGGCTACAACCCGAGCTATTGGTTCAACGAGGTCCAGGTGGTCAATCTTTCCGGTTCGACTATTACGGATGTCAGGGTAAGCGTCCTTGAGACGACGAAAAGCTATAGTTGTGAAGAGGTGGCACAATTTGCCCTGTGCCAGGACTACTTTGGCAAACGCCACTACCCGCAACAGGGGATCGAGTTGAGCTGGACTCACCCCGATGGCAGCAAAAAATCTGAACTGTTAGGCGCCAGGATACCGGCATATTACGATTACCCGTTCCCGCTACGTGTCGTGATGGAAATTCTTGAGGACGGATCGGTTAAGCTTTTTTACGAACAGGAAACTCCGGGCCGGGATGCGTTCACGATTTTGTGATAGTTCAGGCACGCTAGACGGAGATCAGCCGATTTTTCTATGCATGCTCGCAGTCACTGGTTTGCTGTCAACCCGTACCTCTAAATAACAGCAATAAACGGAGAGTTTCGGCAACGCGGCTTCAGTAACATGGTGATCATATTCAACTATTGAGGGTATGATTAAAGCCATGTCACAGCAACACGATAAAACGATTAGCAAGTTCATTGAGTTGGCACGCTATATTGCCGCCAATGCGGAAGAATCACTAACCCTGGAAACCCTAGCCGCGCGAGTGCACCTTTCGCCGTCGAGAATGCAGCGCGTATTTAAATCGACCTTGGGCGTGTCACCGAAGAAATTTCAGCAAGCGGCTCGCAGTGAGCGCTTTAAATCCCTATTGCGTTCCGGCATCGATATCACCGACGCAATTTTCGAGGCAGGTTACGGATCGACGAGTCGTGTTTATAGCCAGGCCATGCATAATATCGGCATGACACCGGCGCGCTACCGCGCCGGCGGCAAAGATGAAATCCTGACCTGGGCCTGCCGTGACACCGTGCTGGGGCCCATCTTGATGGCCGCGACTGATCGCGGGGTTTGCTTCGCCCAGTTCGGTGACAGCTGCGATAAGTTGTTGCAGCAATTGCAACGGGAATTCCCACAGGCCGAGTTACAGCAATTCAGAGATGATTCTTCGACGCAACTCGAGCAATGGATCGACGCGCTTAACGCCTACATCCAGAATAAGCAACCGCGCCCGGAGGTACCGCTCGATTTACAGGGCACCGCGTTTCAAATCAAGGTCTGGGAATTCCTGCTGAGTCTTCGGGATGGCGATGTGCTCAGTTATTCCGAATTGGCACAGGCGATCGAGAAGCCCAAAGCCGCGCGCGCCGCGGCATCGGCCTGCGGCGCGAACCGCATTGCGGTACTGGTACCATGTCATCGAATTCTGCGCGGAGATGGAGGACTTGGCGGTTATCGCTGGGGCCTGGAACGCAAACGAGCCTTGCTCGATGCCGAACGAGCGCGTCGCGATTAGTTCGCCACTGCAAGGCGCACAGCGAATTACGAGGTCATTGCACGCTTCGTTACGACGTCACGCCGGCTTTTCCAGTCTTTGATGTTGGCTATCTAGCCCTCAAATCCAGGATTTTCAGCCAAATAGTCGAGTGCAGCATTGATGCCACCCTTGTTAAACGGGATTCCCGAGGCAATGAGGCCCATTTCGATACCGCTCAGCGTACCGGCCAGCATCAGGTCATTGAAGTCGCCAAGATGACCAATGCGAAACACCCGGCCCTTAACCTTGCCGAGACCGGTACCGAGTGACATGTTATAGCGCTCCAGGATTAGCTCGCGCAAATGGTCGGCGTCCTGGCCTTCGGGCAGTAGGATAGCGGTTAGCGAGCTACTATATTCCTCGGGATTTAGGCAAAGAATTTCCAGCCCCCAGGCGCGAACCGCGCGTCGGGTTGCCTCGGCGTGGCGCTGGTGACGCGCAAAAACATTATCGAGGCCCTGTTCCTTGAGCAGCATTTTGAGTGATTCGCGCAGCGCATAGAGCAAATTAGTCGCTGGTGTGTAGGGGAAATAGCCGGTCGCGTTGGCTGTGATCATCGGTTGCCAGTTCCAGTAAGAGGACGGCATTGCCGCGCTTTTACTGGCTTCAAGCGCCTTCGCACTGATTGCGTTGAAACTGAGACCGGGTGGCAACATAAGTCCCTTCTGCGACCCGCCCACGGTCACATCGACACCCCATTCGTCATGACGATAATCGATAGAACCCAGTGACGAGATCGTGTCGACCATGAACAGGGCCGGATGTTCGCTGCTGTCGATGGTGTTTCTGATTTCGGCAATACGGCTGGTGACGCCGGTCGAAGTCTCGTTGTGCACCACCATCACGGCCTTGATCTGGTGCGTTTTGTCGGCACTTAATTTTTCTGCAACCACGCCCGGATCGACCCCATGACGCCAGTCGCCCTCGACAAAATCGACTTCGAGGCCGAGATCTCCGGCGATGCTCTGCCACAGCGTAGCGAAGTGCCCGGTCTCGAACATCAAGACTTTGTCGCCTGGCGACAGCGTGTTGACCAGTGCCGACTCCCAGGCTCCGGTCCCCGAGGCGGGAAAAATAACCACCTCCGCCGAAGTTTTGAAAACCTGCTTTAAGCCGTTTAATACTTCACGTGTCAGCTGCGCAAACTCGGGGCCACGGTGATCCATGGTCGGCATGTCCATCGCGCGCAGGACCCGATCAGGGACATTGCTGGGCCCTGGAATCTGTAGAAAATGACGTCCTGCGAGATTTGACATACCTGGTCTCCTCGGAATGATATTTTTCTCTGGAACGGAATCCTGCCTGACGCAGGTAAGCAGCGCAAGCCTGGCTTTAGCTGAAACCAAAACGGATCGGCCAGTAGCTGTGGCAGCCATTCACTGTTTGAATTTAATCGTTACTAGCGGCCATTTTTCTCTTATAGTCTGCTTTTTTTACGTACTTAAAGAGTAAAATTTTTGGCGACAAACCCGCGCTTACAACAAACTTCCTCGGCAGCGTCCGGACGCATCGGTGACAGTACTCTGGCACGCCGGTTACGCAGTGAGGTGGAAGGGGAAGTCCTGTTCGACGCGTTCAGTCGTGGCCGCTACAGTACCGATGCCTCGATTTACCAGATCGAACCGATTGGGGTTGTGGTGCCACGCAATGAACGCGATATTCGACATGCAATTCAAATTGCCGCCGACGAGGGCATACCGGTATTGCCGCGTGGTGGCGGCACCTCGCAGATCGGGCAGACGGTCGGTACCGCACTGGTCATCGATAACAGTAAGTACTTTAACCACGTGGGTGAGTTTGACCCTGAGTCACGTTCCATCTGGGTCGAGCCGGGCCTGGTGCTCGATCAGCTCAATCACTGGTTAAAGCCCCACGGGCTGTTCTACCCGGTCGATGTGTCGACCGGCAACCGCGCCACTCTCGGCGGCATGGCCGGCAACAACAGTTGCGGGGCGCGTTCGATTCGATACGGCAACATGGTACACAACGTGCTTGCAATCGACGCGCTTTTGGCCGATGGCAGCAGCGCAAGGTTCGCCGCGCTGACGAGCGCCGGCCAGGAAGGTGAGTATACCGAGTTGGTCGGTAAATTGACGGCTTTGGGTCAACGCGAGGCGGATGAAATCGCACGACGGTTTCCACAGTTGCTGCGTCGTGTCGGTGGTTACAATATCGATGAACTGGTTAGCGTAGAGTCAGGCAACCTGGCGCGTCTGCTGGTTGGCTCCGAGGGAACCCTGGCTTTTTTCACACGGTTGCAGCTGCAGCTCCAGCCGATCCCGCCGCACAAGGTTTTGGGAGTATGCCACTTCCCGAGCTTTCACCAGGCGATGGATTCGGCCCAGCATATTGTCAGGCTTGATCCGAGCGCTGTGGAACTGGTCGATCGCACGATGATCGATTTATCGCGCGAGATTCCCATGTTCCGGGCCACCGTGGATGGTTTTGTCCGGGGCGAACCGGACGCGCTGCTGCTGGTGGAATTTGCCGGCGAAGACCGCGACCTGCAAATCAGCAAGCTCGCCCAGCTGGTTGAATTGATGGCAGACCTCGGCTTTCCCGGTGCCGTGGTCGAAGTACTCGATCCCGAATTTCAGGCGGCTATCTGGGAGGTGCGCAAGGCTGGGCTGAACATCATGATGTCGATGAAGGGTGATGGCAAACCGGTATCCTTTGTCGAAGACTGTGCGGTGCAACTAGAAGACCTGGCGGAGTATACCGATCGGCTGACACGGGTATTCGAGAAACACGGCACTACCGGCACCTGGTATGCCCATGCCTCGGTGGGCTGTCTGCACGTGCGTCCGATTCTCAATATGAAGGATGAGAGCGGCGCGCAAAAGATGCGTGCAATTATGGAGGAAACGCTCGACATCGTACAGGAATACAAGGGCTCGCATTCGGGCGAGCATGGCGACGGCCTGGCGCGTTCCGAATTTCATGAGCGCATGTTTGGCAGTCGCATGCAGCGGGCTTTCGAAACCATCAAGGATACTTTTGATCCCACCTGCCTGTTTAATCCGGGCAAGATCGTACACGCTCCGCGTATGGATGATCGAGAGCTGTTTCGCTACAAGCCCGATTACCAGGTGAAACCGATATCTACGGCACTGGACTGGTCGGAGTGGGGTGGTTTTGGCGCTGCCGTCGAGATGTGTAATAACAACGGCGCCTGTCGCAAGGCCAATGTCGGCGTCATGTGCCCTTCCTACCGGGCTACCGGCGACGAGCAACACTTGACGCGTGGTCGAGCCAATACGTTGCGTCTCGCGATCAGTGGTCAGCTGGGCGACGATGCGCTGGTCTCCGACGCGATGTATGAAACCATGGATTTATGCGTCGGCTGCAAGGGCTGTAAACGCGAATGCCCCACCGGCGTTGATATGGCGAAGATGAAGGTCGAGTTTCTGCATCATTATCACCAGCATCATCGACGCTTGCTCAAGGATCGCCTAATCGCCTATTTACCACGCTACGCACCGTTCGCGTCACGTTTCAGTTATATCCTGAACCTGCGTGACCGAGTTGCCCCGCTGGCGCTCCTGAGTGAGAAACTCTTCGGATTAAGTGCTCAGCGCAGTTTGCCGCAATGGCGTGGGAAACGCTTTGACGAGCGCCTGGAAGCATCGGTCGGCACTGCCGGCGCCGATAACGAGGTCGTATTGCTGGTGGATACCTTCAATCGATACTTTGAGCCCGACAATGCCCGTGCCGCGCTCGCGGTACTAACCGCCGCCGGTTATCGTGTGCAGCTAGTGCAAGCGCTCGATGGCGGGCGCCCGTTGTGTTGCGGGCGTACTTTCCTGGCGACAGGCATGGTCGACCAGGCCCGTGTCGAAGCGCGGCGTATGCTGGCTGCGCTCAAGCCTTATGTAGAGCGCGGTATTCCGATCATCGGCCTGGAGCCTTCATGCCTGCTGACCCTGCGCGACGAATTTCGGAGCCTGTTACCTGGTGAGGACGCGACCGCGTTAGCAGGACAGGCGTTGCTGCTGGAAGAATTCCTGGCCCGACAACAGCAGGCTGGAAAATTGCAACTCAAATTAAAACCTTTGGATTCAGGGCGGGCATTGGTACACGGCCATTGTCATCAAAAAGCATTTGCGACCATGAGTGCGATGCAACAGACATTGGAACTGATCCCAGGGATCGAAGTGGAACTCATCGATTCCGGCTGTTGCGGTATGGCTGGTGCTTTTGGATATGAGGCCAGCCATTACGAGGTGTCGATGAAGATGGCGGAAATGAATTTACTGCCTGCGGTGCGCGCTGCCGAAAGCGGTACGCTGTTGATCGCTAATGGCACCAGTTGCCGGCACCAGATCGAGGATGGTGCGCAAGGTAAAGCGCGGCATATTGCCTGTGTGCTGCAAGACGCGCTAGCTGAATGCTGAATGAAATTCTGAATATCGTTGCCCCGGTGTTTATCGTCGTGGCTGCGGGCTATCTCGCTGTGAGAACCGGCCTCGTCTCCGCCAAACCGATCGATCACCTGATGAAATTCGCGATAACTTTCGCGATCCCGTGTTTGCTGTTTCTTGCAACCTCGAGCATCGACCTGGCTTCGGCCTTCGACTGGCGCATTCTGCTGGCCTATTATGCCGCGGCGACAACAAGCTTTATCGTCACATTTTTCATCGTTAAAAACTTTTTCAAACGTCGTCCCGGAGAGGCAGTCGGGATCGCCTTCGCCGCGTTGTTTTCGAACCTGGTTTTTCTTGGATTGCCAATTTCGGAACGCGCCTGGGGTGCAGACAGCATGGCGCCGAATTTTGCGCTGGTGTCGGTTAATGCACCGATTTGCTACCTGATCGGGATTACCGCGATGGAATTACTCCGTGCCGATGGTCGCAGTGCGTTAGATACCACCCGTATCGTGGTAAACGCAATATTTCGTAACAGCCTGATGATCGGTATCGGGCTCGGGTTTATCGTCAACATCGGCGGGATCAGTTTGCCGGAAGCGTTGATCGGAGCAGTTGATTTGCTCGCGCGCGCGGCGTTGCCGGTGGGGTTGTTCGCACTCGGTGGTGTCTTAACCCGCTACAGCCTGTCAAAATCGCTCGGGGAAGCAAGCCTGATTTCAGTACTATCGTTGATCGTGCAGCCAGCCATGACGCTGCTGCTCTGCCAACTGCTGGAGTTGCCCGACAGCATCATCAGGTCAGTTGTGCTGATGTCGGCGGTGGCCCCAGGAGTCAATGCCTACCTGTTCGCCAGTATGTACAACCGAGGGCTCGATGTCGCCGCCAGTACGGTGCTGCTATCGACCCTGCTGTCGGTGTTCAGCGTCAGCGCCTGGCTGTTTTTTCTTTAAAAACGTAAGCCTGAAACGGAGGGCGATGTGTTAAGCGGTAACACTGAAGTGATGCGCAAAGCGATGCTGGACGCGGTATCGCTGCCTGCTTTCATTTTGTTGTTCACGATGATGGGATTCGGTTCGCTCGCGCGCGGTGCCGGGTTTGGCGCCGAGATGGCGGCGCTGGCGTCACTGATGATCTGGGGACTTCCCGGTCAACTCGCCATGGTCGAGCTGACCGCAACCGGGCAGGGCATTATTGCGATCGTATTCGCCTGTTCGCTCGCCAACGCCCGGTTCCTGCCGATGGTGGTGTCGTTCGTGCCTGCCATGTCGCGTGGTCGTTCGAGTCTGGGCGGCATGTTGCTCGACGCGCAGTTGTTGTCGATCAATTCCTGGGCGGTCTGTCTGCGCGAGTTTCCGAGTATCGCGCCCGAGTTTCGACATCGCTATTACGTGACCTTTGCGAGCTCGATCCTGCTGGCAGCAGTAATCGGTACCCTGATCGGGTACCACGGTTCCGTATTTTTGCCCGCGGTGGTGATGCTGGGGCTGGTTTTTATCAGTCCGCTATTTTTTGCGCTAGTTCTGTTGGCGGTGCCGGGCCGCGCGGAACGGTACTCGATGATTCTCGGCTGTGCCACGATTTCGATTGCACACACCCTGTTCCCATCGGTCGATTTGCTGATTGCCGGGTTTGTCGGGGGTAGTGTCGGATTCGCCGCAGGGCGATACTGGAAGGGCGGTCATGGGCGCTGAGTATTTCTGGATCATCGTGCTTAGTTGTGCCGCGGCGACCTTCGTCTGGCGGGCGCTCGGCGTCCTCGTGGTCAAGCGAATCGACGCCGATGGTGCTTTTTTCCAGTGGGTTACCTGTGTTTCGTACGCCATGGTGGCGGGGCTGGTGTTTCGCATGATTATCCTGCCGGAAAGCCAGCTGGCCGAGGTGTCGATCGAGATTCGCGTGGCCGCGGTAATTATTGCCTTTGCAGCGTATTTCCTGTTCCGACGTCGACTGGTTGCGGGCGTGATCGCCGGCGGCGTCAGCCTGTCCGGGCTGGTCGCCTGGATTGGTTAGCGAGTTGATGTCAGACGGTCGAATCGGCTGACGCTTTTTTATGCTTCTTGAAAAACGCGCCGTAGATGCTGCCGCATAGCGTCAACATGCCGGCAATCAGCAGGCCCAGCGCGATCCAGCGATCGAAGAACCCGCTCCATTCGAAGTGCAGCATCTGCATTGCCTGGGCGAAGGTCTGTTCGCCGATCTTGCCGAGAATCAGGCCGAGCACGATACCGGCGACCGAATAGCCGGAGCGGCGCAGGAAAAAGCCGATCACGCCGGCGAGAAACATGACCACGACATCGATGGTCAAACCGCGCACCGCGTAGGCGCCAACGGTTGCCAGTAACAGTATCATCGGCGCCAGGAACTGGAACGGAATGCGCAACAGGTTGATGATGGTCTTGGTTTCGAGAAAGCCGATGACGATGATCGACAAATTGGCGAAAAACATGGCTGCGAAAACGACCCAGACCAGGTCAGCGCTATTGAGAAATACCAGTGGACCGGGCTCCATGTCGTGCATCTGGAACACGCCGACCATCATCGCGGTGAGCGCGCCACCCGGTAATCCGAGCGCGAGCAGCGGGATCATTGCCGCGCCGGTGGCGGCATTGTTGGCGGTTTCTGACGAAATCACGCCCTCGAGTTTGCCCTTGCCGAACTCTTCCGGAGTTTTCGACCAGCGCACCGCCTCGTTGTAACCCATGAATGCGGCCAGCGTCGCGCCGATGCCGGGCAGGATACCGCAGAAGAACCCGATTACGATCGAGCGGATCACGGCAAACTTGTGCGCGATCAATTCTTTCAGGGTCGGGAATTCGACACCCATCTTGGGTGCTTCGTACGAACCGCGGACTTTTTTCTCGGCCTGCACGAAAATTTCCGAGACCGCGAAAAAGCCGAGTATGGTCGGAATGAAATGAATGCCGGCGAGCAAATAGGGCATTTCGAAATCGTAACGCTCGATACCGCCGACCGGGTCCAATCCGACGACTGCAACCATCAGCCCGATTAATATCGACAACCAGCCCTTCCAGAAAGTCTTGGCGCCGACCGAAGCCGCGACCGCCAGGCCGAAGAATACCAGCGCAAAAATTTCAGGCGGGCCGAAAGCGGAAATCGCCCAGTCGGCGATCGCCGCAGTCGCCGCCATCATGATAATACAGGAGACGACGCCGCCGATCGCAGAACACATGACTGCGGCGCCGACCGCCTTGCCGGCCTGGCCGTTTTGTGTCATCGGGTAACCGTCGAACGCGGTTGGCGCATTTTCCGGCGCGCCCGGGATGTTGAACAGGATCGCGGTGATGGCGCCACCGTAGACGCCGGTACAGTAAATCACCGAGAACAGCATGATGCCGTGCTCGGGCGACAGGTGCGCGGTAAACGGCAACAGGATAGCGGCAAGGGTCAGCATGCTGACACCAGGAATTGCGCCGAACAGCATGCCGCCGATGACGCCGCCGAAGAAAATCAGGATACCGATCGGGTCACTGAATAGCGTGACTGTGCCCTGCAGAAAATTATCGAATGTTTCCATCGTCAGTCCCTATTGCAGCACCGTAACGACCCAGCTGCCGATGTCGTAAAAGGGCCTGATGTTGCCGACGGGCAGTCCGACGAACAGGATATTGACGAACAGTAGCAGCAACAGGCCGTAAATCAACGCCATGATCAAGGCCATCGGCTTCGGCCGACGCTCACCAAACAGGTACATGACGCCGATGATGAAAAACGGGGCTAGCG